>NZ_JBNNVR010000101.1:0-18155 GCF_050280645.1 Pseudomonas sp. NPDC089554 | reverse complement strand
TCAGGTCAGGGATGCCGCCGCCTTTGACGAACTCGGAACGCACGGTGTGGCCCGGGGCCTTCGGCGCGATCATGATCACGTCGAGGTCGGCACGTTCGAGCTTCTGCTGCGCGACGTAGAACGAGCCGCAGTAGATGTATTCGCGGCGCTTGCGGCGCTGCTTGTCCAAGTACTTGGCGAAGTCGTCCATCAACTTGAATTTCTGGTTCAAGTCTTCATCGCCGTTCATGCCCGAAGGCAACAGCAAGGTGGCGATACTTACCTTGTCGAAATCTGCTTGCAGATAACGCCCGTAGCGGTCGGCTGTCTCGAAGCCCAGACCGGTGATGACTGCCTTGGGCTGCATCCGCGAGTACAGCGCCACGCCACCTTGGGCGGGCACCTCCGCGTCGCAGGCGTAAAGGAAATAGCCATCGAGCTGGAAAGCTGGGTCGTCGAGTTCGTAGGCCGAGGCGCGGGTATCCTGAAGGCAGATGACGTCGGCATTCTGGGCTTGTAGCCAGCTGAGCAAACCACGCTCGGCCGCAGCCTGAATGCCATTTACGTTCACACTGATGATCCGCATAAATGGCCCCAAAAATCTCGTGCGTGTATGATACCCGAGCTCAACTCATTTAGCTAAATCCGTGGTGTCCGGGACTTTCCATGCAGCCGTATCAGCGCGACTTCATTCGTTTTGCCATCGACCGTGGGGTTCTGCGCTTCGGCGAGTTCACCCTGAAATCGGGGCGTACCAGCCCGTATTTCTTCAATGCCGGCCTGTTCAACAGCGGCTCGGCCCTGGCCCAGCTGGGGCGTTGCTACGCGGCGGCCATCGTCGACAGCAAGATCCCTTTCGACGTGCTGTTCGGCCCGGCCTACAAGGGTATTCCCCTGGCTTCGGCAACCGCCGTTGCGTTGGCCGAGCAGCACCAGCTCGACGTGCCTTGGTGCTTCAACCGCAAGGAAGCCAAGGCCCACGGCGAGGGCGGCAGCCTGGTGGGCGCGCCGCTGGCGGGTGACGTGCTGATCATCGACGATGTGATCACCGCCGGTACCGCCATTCGTGAAGTCATGCAGATCATCGGCGCCCAGCAGGCCAAGGCCGCCGGCGTGTTGATCGCGCTGAACCGCGAGGAGCGTGGCAATGGCGAGTTGTCGGCGATCCAGGAAGTGGAGCGCGACTTTGGCATTCCGGTGGTCAGCATCGTGTCGCTGACCCAGGTGCTGGAGTTCTTGGCCGACGACCCGCAGCTCAAGCAGCATTTGCCGGCGGTGCAGGCGTACCGCGAGCAATACGGGATCTGACCCTGGCCCGGCAATGAAAAAGGCGACCTGTGAAGGTCGCCTTTTTTGTGGCTGTCAGTTCGAACGCTTGCGGTTGGTGATCAGGGTGCCCACGCCGCTGTCGGTGAAGATCTCCAGCAGCACCGCATTCGGTACGCGGCCGTCGATGATGTGCGAGCTGTTCACGCCACCCTGCACCGCTTCCAGTGCGCACTTGATCTTCGGCAGCATGCCGCCGTAGATGGTGCCGTCGGCGATCAACCCGTTGACCTGCTCGGTGGTCAGCCCGGTCAGCACCTGGCCCTGCTTGTCCATCAGGCCGGCGATGTTGGTCAGCAGCATCAGCTTCTCGGCCTTCAGCGCTTCGGCGACCTTGCCCGCCACCAGGTCGGCGTTGATGTTGTACGACTCACCATTGGCGCCCACGCCGATTGGCGCGATCACGGGGATGAAGTCGCCCTTCACCAGCATGCTCAGCAGATCGGTGTTCACCCCAACGACTTCGCCCACGTGGCCGATGTCGATGATTTCCGGGGTGGTCATCTCCGGGGTCTGGCGAGTGACGGTGAGCTTCTTGGCGCGAATCAGCTCGGCGTCCTTGCCGGTCAGGCCGATGGCGCTGCCGCCGTGACGGTTGATCAGGTTGACGATGTCCTTGTTGACCTGGCCACCCAGTACCATCTCCACCACGTCCATGGTCGCGGCGTCAGTCACGCGCATGCCATCGATGAAGTGGCTCTCGATCGACAGGCGCTTGAGCAGGTCGCCAATTTGCGGGCCGCCACCATGCACCACCACCGGGTTGATGCCCACTGCCTTCATCAGCACGATGTCACGGGCGAAGCCCGTCTTGAGCTCTTCGCTCTCCATCGCGTTGCCGCCGTACTTGATCACCAGGGTCTTGCCGACAAAGCGTCGGATATAAGGCAGTGCTTCGGACAAAACCTCGGCTACATGGGAAGCGGCATCGCGATCGAGGGTCATGCAGGGCTCCAGTCTGGAACAGATAGTCGGTCAGAACGGCAGTTGCAGGCCGGGCTCGACCCGCAGCAACTGCGTGCGGAATACAGTTTTGATGCGTTGCAATTCGGCCTCGCTGTCGGCCTCGAAGCGCAGCACCAGCACCGGCGTGGTGTTGGAGGCGCGAACCAGGCCCCAGCCGTGGGCATAGTCGACCCGCACACCGTCGATGGTGGTCAGGTTGGCTTCGCCCCAGTCAGCGTCGCGTTGCAGTGCATCAATGATGCTGAATTTACTCTCGTCGGTCACATCGATGTTGATTTCCGGCGTGGAAATATCGTTCGGGAACGCAGCGAACAGGCTTTCGGCGTCCTGGCCGGCCTTGCTGAGGATCTCCAGCAGGCGCGCGGCGCTGTAGATGCCGTCGTCGAAACCGTACCAGCGCTCCTTGATGAAGATGTGCCCGCTCATTTCACCTGCAAGCAGCGAGCCGGTCTGCTTCATCTTCTTCTTGATCAACGAATGGCCGGTCTTCCACATCAAGGCGCGACCGCCATGCTGTTCGATCAGCGGGGTCAGGCGGCGGGTGCACTTGACGTCGAAGATGATCTCGGCGCCGGGGTTGCGCGACAGCACGTCCTGGGCGAAGAGCATCAGCAGGCGGTCGGGGTAGACGATGTTGCCGGTGTTGGTCACCACGCCCACGCGGTCACCGTCACCGTCGAAGGCCAGGCCCACGTCGGCGCCGGTTTCCTTGACCTTGGCGATCAGGTCCACCAGGTTCTCGGGCTTGCCCGGGTCTGGGTGGTGGTTGGGGAAGTTGCCGTCGACCTCGCAGAACAGCGGAATCACCTCGCAGTTCAGCGCTTCGATCAGTTGCGGGGCGATCACCCCGGCAGCGCCGTTGCCGCAGTCGACCACCACCTTCAGGCGCTTGGCCAGCTTCACGTCGCCGACGATCTGCTGGAAGTAGCGCTCGAGGATCTCGACTTTCTCCACGCGGCCTTCGCCCCGGGTCAGGTCGTTGGTTTTCAGACGGGTCAGCAGGGCCTGGATCTGCTCGTTGGCCAGGGTGTCGCCAGCGATGACGATCTTGAACCCGTTGTAGTCCGGCGGGTTGTGGCTGCCGGTGAGCATCACACCGGACTTGCCCGCCAGCACGTTGGCGGCGAAGTACAGGGCCGGGGTCGGCACCAGGCCGACGTCGCTCACCTGGCAACCGGCGTCGGCCAGGCCTTTGATCAGCTGTTCCACCAGCATCGGGCCGGAAAGGCGCCCGTCGCGGCCGACGGAAATCTGCGGCTCGCCCTGGGCCAGGGTTTGCGCACCGATGGCGCGGCCGATCCAGTAGGCGGTTTCGCCGGTCAAGGTCTTGCCGACGATGCCGCGGATGTCATAAGCGCGGAAAATGCTGTCCGGCAGCGCGGGTACCAGCTGGGCCATGTCGTTCATCTCTGGGGACTCCAAGTAGTCAAAGGCTTCCGGGATAGGCAAAAACTGAACGGTTGGACGGCCTTTTCGACAGAGAGTTCGCCATCCATGGCCCCGGCGGTCAGCTTAGCGGGTGCCGGAGTGGCCGAAGCCACCGGTGCCGCGCTGGGTTTCGTCGAATGCCTCGACGATATCGAAGTGCGCTTGCACCACTGGCACCAGCACCAGCTGGGCGATGCGCTCACCGACGGTGATGGTGAACGGGGTGTTGCCACGGTTCCAGCAGGAGACCATCAGCTCGCCCTGGTAGTCCGAGTCGATCAGGCCGACCAGGTTGCCCAGCACGATGCCGTGCTTATGGCCCAGGCCTGAGCGCGGCAGAATCATGGCCGCCAGGCCCTGGTCGCCGATGTAGATGGAAAGGCCCGTGGGAATCAACAGGGTCTGGCTGGGCTCGAGGAGGGTGTCTTCCTTGAGCAGGGCGCGCAGGTCCAGGCCGGCGGAGCCGGGGGTGGCGTACTGCGGCAGGGGGAATTCGGTACCCAGGCGTGGGTCGAGGATCTTGGCTTGAAGAGCGTGCATGGAACTTATTGAACCTGGTTGAGCCGTTCGGCGATGAAGGCGACCAGTTGGCGGGCGATCTTGCCCTTGCTGGTCTGCGCGAAGAGGGTCTGGTGCTGCTGGCGGTCGATCACGGTCAAGGCGTTTTCCTCGCTGTTGAAGCCGATGCTGGGGTTGGCAACATCGTTGGCGACAATCAGGTCGAGGTTCTTGTCCTTGAGCTTGCGCGTGGCGTAATCGAGCAGGTGTTCGGTCTCGGCGGCGAAGCCGACGCTGAACGGCCGGTCGGGACGGCCAGCGATGGTGGCAAGGATATCTGGATTGCGCACCATCTGCAGCAGCATGCCGTCACCGGTCGTAGGGTCTTTCTTGAGCTTTTGCGCGGCAATGACTTCAGGGCGGTAGTCCGCGACCGCCGCCGAGGCGATGAACAGGTCGCACGGCATGGCCGCTTCGCAGGCTGCGAGCATGTCCCGCGCGCTGACCACGTCGATCCGGTTGACCCGGTCGGGGGTTGGCAGGTGCACGGGGCCGGTGACGAGGGTCACCCGAGCCCCGGCTTCCACGGCCGCCTCGGCCAGGGCGAAGCCCATCTTCCCGGAGCTATGATTGGTGATGTAGCGCACCGGGTCGATGTTTTCCTGGGTAGGGCCGGCGGTGATCACCACGTGCTTGCCGGTCAGTGCCTGGCGCTTGAAGCTTTCGGCGGCGCACCAGGCCAGGTCCGTGGCTTCGAGCATGCGGCCCAGGCCGACGTCGCCACAGGCTTGGCTGCCGGAGGCCGGTCCGAACACCTGGATGCCTCGGCTCTTGAGCAGGTCGAGGTTGGCCTGGGTGGCCGGGTCGCGCCACATGGCCTGGTTCATCGCCGGTGCCACGGCGACGGTGGCGTCGGTGGCCAGTACCAGAGTCGTCAGCAGGTCGTCGGCCATGCCTTGGGCCATGCGCGCCATCAGGTCCGCGGTGGCCGGGGCGATCAGCACCAGGTCGGCCCATTTGGCCAGTTCGATATGGCCCATGGCCGCTTCGGCGGCAGGGTCGAGCAAATCCATGTGCACCGGGTGCCCGGACAGCGCCTGAAGGGTCAGGGGAGTGATGAACTCAGCGCCACCGCGGGTCATGACGACGCGCACCTGCGCGCCGTGTTCCAGGAGTCGGCGAATCAGCTCGGCGCTCTTGTAGGCGGCAATGCCGCCACCCACGCCGAGAACGATGCGCTTGCGATACAGCCGCTGCATAGGCTTGCCTTTTTCCAGTGAAAGCGGGCCGCGACGAAAAACACTGCCTGCGGCAGAACGTCGCATGTACGAGGCGAAATAGATTAACACAGCGCCGAAATGCGCCGTAGTACGACACAAGGAGGGGTATGAACATCAGGGAGTGGCCAGTCGACGAACGGCCAAGGGAGAAGTTGTTGGCGCGGGGGGCTGGCGTGTTGTCCGATGCAGAATTGGTCGCGATCCTGCTGGGCTCAGGTGTCGCCGGACGTAACGTGGTCGATCTGGCGCGAGGCTTGTTGGGGCGCTTTGGGGGGCTTAGGCGGTTTCTGGAGGCGCAGCGAAGTGAACTGCTGCGCGAGCCTGGGCTGGGGCCGGTCAAGTACAGCCAATTGCAGGCCTTGCTGGAAATCGGCCGGCGATACCTCGATGAAACCATCGAGCGCGTCTCGGCGTTGGAAAACCCAGCCTCGGTAAGGCGCTACCTGAAGTCGATGTTGCGCCATGAGCCCAGCGAGGTGTTCGGTTGTCTGTTCCTCGACAGCAAGCATCGCCCGTTGGCGTTCGAAATTCTGTTTCGCGGCACCATCGACCGGGCGAGCATCTACCCGCGTGAGGTGGTGCGGCGGGCGCTGCTGCACAACGCCGCGGCGTTGATCCTCTGCCATAACCACCCCTCGGGGCTGTGCGAGCCGAGCGACGATGACGTGCATTTGACGGTGATGCTCAAGCGGTCGTTGGCGTTGATCGATGTGCGGGTGCTGGATCACATCATCGTAGGTGAGGGGGAGCCGTTGTCGATGGTCGAGCAGGGGTGGGTTGGGGGGTAGCGGGGTTCAATTTCGGCCCTTTCGTGGGTAAACCCGCGAAAGGGCCGCTCTCGCCTTAGCGGCTAACCGAAACCTTACTGAAATCCACTCGCCCGAACGGGCTGACCTGGTAACCGTCCACGCCCTGGCGCAGCAGCGTGGTAGCGGTCGGATGCGCCAGCGGCAGCCACAGCGCCTGCTGCTGGATCAGCGCCTGGGCCTGCTGGTACAGGCGGCTGCGCACGCTCTGGTCGTTGGTGGTGCGGCCCGCGCTGATCAGCTGGTCCAGGCGGTTATCGCAGGCCCGTGCGAAGTTGGTCCCGGACTTCACCGCAGCACAGGAGAATTGCGGGCTGAGGAAGTTGTCCGGGTCGCCGTTGTCGCCGGCCCAGCCCATGAACAGCAAGTCGTGTTCACCTGCCTTCGCCCGGCGAATCAGCTCGCCCCATTCGATCACGCGAATCTCGGCCTTGATGCCGACCTTCGCCAGATCCGCCTGAAGCATCTGCGCGCCCAGGTTCGGGTTGGGGTTGAGCAGGCTGCCGGAGGGGCGGGTCCAGATCGTGGTGCTGAAGCCATCCGGCAGGCCGGCCTTGGTCAGCAGCGCCTTGGCGCGTTTCAGGTCGGTGGGGTAGCCGGGCAGCTCCTTGGCGAAGCTCCAGGTGGTGGGCGGGTACGGGCTATTGGCCGCTGTGGCGGTGCCTTCGAATACGGCCTTGAGGTAGGCCGGCTTGTCGAAGGCCAGGTTGATCGCCTGGCGCACTTCGGGCTTGTCCAGCGGTGGGTGCTGGCTGTTGAGGGCGACGAAGGCGGTCATGAAGGCGGGGGTCGAGACCGCCTTGAGGTTGCTGTCCTGGGTCGCTTCGGCGATGTCCAGCGGCTTGGGTGACAAAGCTACCTGGCACTCGCCGCGCTTGAGTTTTTGCAGGCGTACATTGGCGTCTGGGGTGATGGCGTAGATCAGCGGGTCTACCTGCGGCTTGCCGTCGAAGTAGTCCGGGTTGGCGCGGTAGCGCACTACGGCGTCCTTCTGGAAGCGTTGCAGCATGAACGGGCCGGTGCCGACAGGCTCGCTGTTGAGTTTCTCGGGCGTGCCGGCCTTGAGCAGCTTGTCGGCGTACTCGGCGGAATAGATGGAGGCGAAGCCCATGCTCAGCGTGGCCAGGAAGGTGGCGTCGGCGTGTGTGAGGGTAAAGCGCACGGTGGTCGGCTCGGGGGCCTCGATCGACTTGATCAGGCTACCCAGTTGCAGCGACTGGGCGTGCGGGTAGCCGCCGGGCGAGGTCTTGTGCCAGGCATGGGCGGGGTAGAGCATGCGCTGGAAGCTGAACAGCACGTCGTCGGCATCGAACTCGCGGGTTGGTTTGAAGTTGGGCGTGCTGTGGAACTTCACGCCATTGCGTAGCTTGAAGTCGTAGACCAGGCCGTCGGCCGAGACCGTCCAGCTTTCTGCCAGGCTGGGTACCACCTTGCCTTGCGCGGCGTCGAACTCGACCAGGCGGTTCATCAGTACGTCTGCCGAGGCGTTGGTGGTGGTCAGCGAGTTGTATTGCACCACATCGAAGCCTTCGGGGCTGGCTTCGGTGCAGACCGACAGCGGCGCGGCCTGGACGATGCCTGCGGCGAACAGCGAGGTGAACAGAAGTGAAAGGGCGGCGGCGCGCATGGCGGGTCCTCGGCTGGTCTGATGGCCCATCTGCCGGTGCAGTCTGGAAACGGAAACGTCCTACCCTAGTGCCCCTGTCGGGAATTCGCCACCTTCTTTTTAATAGGTTGGGCGACGAGCGGTCGACAGCGCGCTGGCCTTGTCGCTATGCTGGCTCGGCGCATCCAGGCCTACCGGCAAACGCATCTTCTGTTGTTGTGGCTGAGTCTTTCTGGTATAAAGCAGCGCTCTTTTCTAGGGGCTCGCTCTGCCGCACAAGCCGAGCAGGTCGATAAGACCCCCTGAATTACGGCGCCTGGCGCCAAAGACTGAGAGATTAAGCGGCCAACCCATGCCGGGTTGGGCATGTGGTTTTAGAGGGCTGAGGCATGTCGAGAGTCTGTCAAGTTACCGGTAAGGGTCCGGTAACCGGGAACAACATTTCCCACGCAAACAACAAAACCCGTCGTCGTTTCCTGCCGAACCTGCAGCACCACCGTTTCTGGGTTGAATCCGAGAATCGTTTCGTGCGTCTGCGCGTTTCCGCCAAAGGCATGCGTATTATCGACAAGCGCGGCATCGATGCCGTTCTGGTCGACATCCGCCGTGCTGGCGCCAAGGTTTAAGGGAGAACATCATGCGTGAATTGATCCGTCTGGTTTCGAGTGCCGGCACCGGCCACTTCTACACCACCGACAAGAACAAACGCACCACCCCGGACAAGATCGAGATCAAGAAATACGATCCCGTCGTCCGTAAGCACGTGATCTACAAGGAAGCCAAGATCAAGTAATTGATCCGGCAACCAGAAAAAACCCGCATCCGAAAGGACGCGGGTTTTTTTATGCCTGCCAGCGATCAGCCGGCGGGCTTCCAGGGCCGCTGGGAGGGGCTTGAGCCTTGCCGCAAGATCTACGTGCTGTTCGAGCAGCGCTGAACCGGCCTTTCCACTCAGCAATAAGTAACGCAGTCGAGAGAAGCGCAAGGACAAAGATGGCGTACCCGCTAATGGGTGCCCACCAGGAGAATCATCATGACTACCGATATCCTCTCGCCTGCTCGCCACGTCATCGGCTCGCGCTATATCGAAAGCGTCAAGGCCTATATCCTGGAACTGACTGGCCTGGAAATAGCCAAGACCGTTTACGGTGCCGATACTTTCGAAAACTTCCCCAGCCAGGTCAGGATCTATGTCGATCGGACTGGCATTGTCACCGACCTACGCAATGGCTAAGCCCTTTGCAGCAGACATAAAAAACCCGCGTCCGAAAGGATGCGGGTTTTTTTAGGCCTGCCAGCGATCAGCCGACGTGCATGCTGCAAATGTTGCCGTTGTCATCGGTGTCGATGCGCACCCTTTCCTTCATGAATGTTTCAAACTCGGGCTCACAGTTCGTCGGGTCTTCAGGGCCTACAGCAATGCTTAAACCGGTCAGATCCAGGATGTAGGCCTTGACGCTTTCGACATAGCGTGACCCGATGACGTGACGAGCTGGGCCGAGGATATCGTTGGACATGGAGCTTCTCCTTGATGAGATGTCCTAAAGTGGACGTCGGTATAATTTCGTCGACCCCACCCTTGCATGCGGTACAAGGCTACTGCGTTACGCGTCGCTCACTTGGCATCGAACAGCACATAAATCTTGCGGCACGGCTCCAGCACCTCCCAGGTGCCCTGGAAACCCGCCGGAATAACGAAACGATCACCGGCTCGTAGGGTCTTGGCATTGCCCTCCTGGTCGCGCAGCACCGAAACGCCCTGGACGATCTCGCAATACTCATGCTCGGTGTAGTTCACCTTCCATTGCCCCACTTCCCCTTCCCAGACACCCGCCGCGAACTGCCCACACGGGCTGGAATAGTGGTTGTAGACCGCCTGGTCGGGCTCGCCCTTGAGGATTTTCTCGGCAACGGGCCGGTAGCGCTCGGCCTCGGTGAGGGCCTGGGCGAAGTCGATGATGCTGGCGATGCTCATGGTGCGGCCTCTTGTTTGTTTAATAAAATGCACATCAGTAGGCTTTTAGGCCTTTCGTGTCAAATATATTGATAGTTTGCCCGGCCTGGTTTAGGGTGGTGAATACCTGTGCGCCCGTCGCGCAACCCGAATTTTCGACAGCGCCTGTGAGTCCTCAGTGCGGCGTTGCACCTAAACAAGAGAGGAGTTTTCGTATGACCACCCTGACGCGTGCCGATTGGGAACAACGTGCCCAGCAATTGAAGATCGAAGGCCGTGCCTTCATCAACGGCGAATACACCGATGCCGTTTCCGGTGAAACCTTCGAGTGCCTGAGCCCGGTCGACGGACGCTTCCTGGCCAAGGTCGCCAGCTGCGACCTGGCCGACGCCAACCGCGCCGTGGAAAACGCCCGCGCCACCTTCGATTCCGGCGTCTGGCCGCAACTGGCCCCGGCCAAGCGCAAGGCCAAGCTGATCCGCTTCGCCGACTTGCTGCGCAAGAACGTAGAAGAGCTGGCGCTGCTGGAAACCCTCGACATGGGCAAGCCGATCGGCGACTCCTCGACCATCGACATCCCGGGCGCAGCGCAAGCCATCCACTGGACTGCCGAAGCCATCGACAAGGTCTACGACGAAGTCGCCCCGACCCCGCACGACCAACTCGGCCTGGTCACCCGCGAGCCGGTGGGCGTGGTCGGCGCCATCGTACCGTGGAACTTCCCGCTGCTGATGGCCTGCTGGAAACTTGGCCCGGCCTTGGCCACCGGTAACTCGGTGGTGCTCAAGCCGTCCGAAAAATCGCCGCTGACTGCCATCCGTATTGCCCAACTGGCCATCGAGGCAGGCATTCCGGCCGGTGTGCTGAACGTGCTGCCAGGCTACGGCCACACCGTCGGCAAGGCCCTGGCCCTGCACATGGACGTCGACACCTTGGTGTTCACCGGCTCCACCAAGATCGCCAAGCAGCTGATGGTGTATGCGGGCGAATCGAACATGAAGCGTATCTGGCTGGAAGCCGGTGGCAAGAGCCCGAACATCGTGTTCGCCGACGCGCCAGACCTCAAGGCCGCCGCCGAAGCTGCAGCCAGCGCCATCGCCTTCAACCAGGGCGAGGTGTGCACCGCAGGTTCGCGCCTGCTGGTGGAGCGCTCGATCAAGGACCAATTCCTGCCGATGGTAGTGGAGGCCCTCAAGGGCTGGAAGCCAGGCAACCCGCTGGACCCAGCGACTACCATGGGTGCACTGGTGGATACTCAGCAGATGAACACCGTGCTGTCGTACATCGACGCTGGCCACAAGGACGGCGCCAAGCTGCTGGCCGGTGGCAAGCGCACGCTGGAAGAAACCGGCGGCACCTACGTGGAGCCGACCATCTTCGATGGCGTGACCAACGCCATGAAGATCGCCCAGGAAGAAATCTTCGGCCCGGTGCTGTCGGTAATCGCCTTCGATACCGCCGAGCAAGCCATTGCCATCGCCAACGACACCCCGTACGGCCTGGCTGCGGGCATCTGGACCTCGGACATCAGCAAGGCCCACAAGACCGCCCGCGCCGTGCGCGCCGGCAGCGTGTGGGTGAACCAGTACGACGGCGGCGACATGACCGCGCCGTTCGGTGGCTTCAAGCAGTCGGGCAACGGCCGTGACAAGTCGCTGCATGCGCTGGAGAAGTACACCGAGCTGAAGGCGACCTGGATCAAGCTGTAAACCTTATGGGCCGCTATGCGGCCCTTTCGCGACACAAGGCCGCTCCCACAGGAACGCGCGAGCCCAAGCCGGGCGCGACCTCTGTGGGAGCGGCCTTGTGTCGCGATAGGGCTGCGTAGCGGCCCCAAATGTTTCACCGTTCAAGGGAGGTTGTCATGCGTTGGGGAACCTACTTCGCCGTGCTGGCGGCAGTGCTCAGTGTCGGGCTGGCGCTCGGCGTGAGCATGCCGCTGGTGTCCCTGCGCCTGGAAGGCTGGGGCTATGGTGGGTTCGCCATTGGCGTGATGGCCGCGATGCCCGCCATTGGCGTGCTGGTGGGGGCCAGCCTGGCCAGCCGTCTGGCCGGTTGGGTCGGGGTGCCGTCGGCGATGCGCCTGTGCTTGTGGGGTGGTGCGCTGTCCATCGGCTTGGTTGCACTGCTGCCCAGCTACCCGTTGTGGCTGCTGTTGCGCCTGATGATCGGTATGTCGCTGACGGTGGTGTTCATCCTCGGTGAAAGCTGGATCAACCAGCTGGTGGTGGAACAGTGGCGGGGACGTCTGGTGGCGCTGTATGGCAGCAGCTATGCCCTGAGCCAGCTGGCCGGGCCGCTGGTGCTGGGCTTGCTGGGTTCGGACGACGACTTCGGTTTCTGGGCCGCCACCACGCTACTGGTGTTCGCACCCTTGCTGCTGCTGGGTCGCGGCGGTGCGCCGAGTACCGAGGCCTGTAGCGTGACCTTCCGCGATTTGCTCGCCTTCTGTCGACGCTTGCCGGTGATCGCCTGGGCGATTGCCCTGTTCGCCGCCTTCGAGGCGATGATTCTCACCTTGTTGCCGGTGTATTGCCTGCAACAGGGGTTCACCACCGAAGTGGCGTTGTTCATGGTCAGCACGGTGGTGGTGGGCGATGCAGTGTTGCAGCTGCCAATCGGCGCGCTGGCCGACCGCATGTCGCGGCGCACCTTGTTCAGTGGTTGTGCATTGGCGTTGCTGGCTTCCAGCCTGGCCATTCCCGTGCTGCTGCACACTCCGGTGATCTGGCCGTTGTGGGTGCTGTTCGGCGCCAGTGCGGGCGGGCTGTTCACCTTGTCGTTGGTGTTGATCGGCGAGCGTTATCGCGACGATGCGCTGGTGCGCGCCAATGCCCACGTGGCGCAGCTGTGGGGTATCGGTTGCCTGCTCGGGCCACTGCTTGCGGGTGCTGGCAGCCAGTGGATCAGCGGGCATGCGCTGCCGTTGATCATGGCCGCAGGTGCGGCGGGCCTGGTGCTGCTGACCCGGCGCAAGGATGCCTTCGAACCCGCGTCTGCCTGACGGGCCTCTTCGCGGGGCAAGCCCGCGAAGAAGGCGACTCGGTGCCCGGCTAGAGCATCCGCTCCAGCCCCACCGCCTTGGCGATCCAGGCATTGAAGCGCCGCCAAACCCCACCAGGCTCCGAGGCCAGGGTATGCACCTGGCCGTTGTCTTCGGTCTCCCACACCAGCTTGCCGTCCACCAGCTTGGGCTGGTAGCTCAGCGCCGGTGCCATGCCTTGCAACGCAAGTTCGCGGGTGTACTCGGCCAGCTCCGGGCTGTCCACCATCACCCCGACCTCGGTGTTCCACAGTACCGAGCGTGGGTCGAAATTGAACGAGCCGATGAAGGTTTTACGCCTATCGAAGACGATGGCCTTGCTGTGCAGGCTGGAGTTCGAGCTGCCGTGGAAGCTCAGGCCACGCGAGGCGCTGGGGTCGCCGGGCTGGCGGCGCAGTTCGAACAGTTGCACGCCGTGTTCGAGCAAAGCGCGTCGGTAGGGGGCGTAGCCTCCGTGAACGGCCGGCACGTCGGTGGCCTCCAGGGAGTTGGTCAGCAGCTTGACCGAGGCGCCGGCGTCGGCGCGGCTGGTCAGGTACAACAGGCCCGGCTTGCCGGGCACGAAGTAGGCCGACACCAGAATCAGCTCGCGGTGCACGTTGTTCAGGTCCGGTGCCAGTTGCTGGGTCATCAGCAACTGTGGGTCGGGCTCGTCGCGCGCCAGCACTTTGCTGGGCGCGTCCCACAGCGCCTGGCTGTGGGCCCAGATCAGCTCGTTGCGCCACACATCCAGGCGCGGCGTCACTTGGTACGCCATCAACCGATCGTACAGGGCCTTGCGCTCGATACGCGCCTTGGCCAGCCACACCTCAAGGCGCTGGCGGCTGGCGCGCAGGTCGCTGGCGTCCGGCTGGCGCCAGAGGAAATCGCCGATCGGCCGACTCAGGGCGCTGTTCCAGTACTGGTCGAAGCTGTGGCCCAGGTGCTCGGCCACAGGTCCCACACCCAGCAGGTCGATGTCGGTGAAGTTCAGGTTGGGCTCGGCGTCGAAGTACTCGTCGCCCAGGTTGCGCCCGCCGACGACGGCCATGCTGTTGTCCACCAGGAACAGCTTGTTGTGCATGCGCCGGTGTTGCAGCGACAGGTTGAACAGCCGCCCCACTGCGCGCGTGACGCCGGTGCTGCGCCCCAGGTGAAGCGGGTTGAACACGCGGATCTGGATGTTCGGGTGGGCGGCGAGGGTGCCGATCAGGGTGTCCAGCCCGTCGCTGGTGGTGTCGTCGAGCAGGATGCGCACGCGCACGCCGCGGTCGGCGGCGCGCAGCAGCTCGTGCACCAGTGCGCGGGTGCTCAGGCCGTCGTGGACGATGTAGTACTGCAGGTCGATGCTTGCCCGGGCGTTGCGGATCAGCTCGGCGCGGGCGCGAAAGGCTTCGTTGCTGTTGGGCAGCAGGCGAAAGCCTGAGCGACCCTCGTAGGGCGCGGCCTGGCGCAGCACCGAGCGGCCGAACGACGACTGGTTGGCCGGCAGCGCCTGGCTGGTTTCGCGTGGTGTGCTGACGCTGGCGCAGCCTGAAAGGCCGAGCAACAGCGCCAGCAAGAGGGGCAGAGCTCGCTGGAGTCTCAAGGAAGATCGTCCTGTACGGCGGGGGCCTGTGGGTTGGACCATCGAGAGGTGCGCAAAGTTACTCGGTGGGTGCGTCCTCTTGCAGTAGACGAAGGGCGGTTTCCCCAACCTTGCGCACCGCGGCCTCTATCTCGGGCGTTGCGCGTGCAGCGAAATTCATGCGCAGGCAGTGCCGGTACTTGCCCGACGCCGAGAAGATACTGCCCACGGCAATCTGTACCCCTTGCTCCAGTAAAGCGCGGTTCAGGCGCAGTGTGTCGAAACTTTCCGGGAACTCCACCCAGAGCATGAAGCCGCCTTGGGGGCGGCTGGCGCGGGTGCCTGGCGGGAAGTAGCGGGCCACCCAGTCGATCATCTGGTCGCGGGCGCGCTGGTACTGCGCACGCATGCGCCGCACATGGGGTTGGTAGTGACCTTCGGCGATGAAGTCGGCGATCGCCAGTTGCGGCTGGCAGGCGGTACTGCCGGTGCTGATGTACTTCATGTGCAGCACCCGCTCCAGGTAGCGTCCCGGCGCCACCCAGCCCACCCGCAGGCCGGGGGCGAGGGTCTTGGAGAACGAACTGCACAGCAGCACGCGGCCGTCCTCGTCGAACGACTTGATCGTGCGTGGGCGGGGGTAGGTGTAGGCCAGGTCGCCGTACACGTCATCTTCGAGAATCGCCACGTCGTAGCGTTGGGCCAAGGTCAGCAGGGCCTTCTTGCGCGCCTCGGGCATGATGTAGCCCAGGGGGTTGTTGCAGCTGGGGGTGATCTGGATGAGCTTGATCGGCCACTGTTCCAGTGCCAGCTCCAGCGCCTCCAGGCTCAGGCCGGTGAGTGGGTCGGTGGGAATTTCCAGCGCCTTCATGCCCAGGCCCTTTAGGGTCTGCATGGCGCCGTGGAAGCTGGGCGAGTCCACCGCGACGATATCGCCGGGCTGGCACACTGCGCGGATGCTGGTCGACAGCGCCTCGTGGCAGCCGGTGGTCACCACCAGGTCGGTGGGGCCGAGGTTGCAACCGGAGTCGACCATCAGCCGGGCGATCTGTACGCGCAGGGCTTCGTTGCCGTGGATGTTGTCGTAGTACAGGCCGGGCATGTCCAGGCGCCGGCTGAGCTGCGCGAGGCTGCGTAGCAATGGTTTGAGCGAGGGGCTGTCGATATCGGGCATGCCGCGGCCCAGCTGGATCACGTCGGGACGCGGGGTGCTGCGCACCAGTTCCAGCACCTGTTCCCACTGGGAGATATCCACAGGCCGCTGGGCTGGCTTGCTGACGGCCGGCAATGCTGGCCCGCCCCGGCGTTCGGTGACGAAGTAGCCGGACTTGGGCCGTGGCGCCACCAGCCCGTTGTCTTCCAGCATGCGGTAGGCCTGCTGGACAGTGCTCAGGCTCACGCCGTGCTCATCGCTCAGCGCCCGAACCGAGGGCAGGCGCTGGCCGGGTCGATACAGGCCTTGTTCGATACGGGCGCTGAGCATTTCGGCCAGGTTGACGTAGAGGGTCACGGCATACTCCTAGGAGGCTGTGGGAAATTACCGGTACAGATTGCCGAAAAATACTTCATTCAGCTGTGTAAGCGCCAATTCTGTATGGAAATAAAAAGCCTTCGTTGAATCTGTATCCTCTTATGTACTCAAGCGCATGCTGTCCACACACTTTCAAGTGATGTGGAGGATGCAGCAATGAACGGCTTTAGCGATGTGCGTCTGCAACTGTTGGCCCGGGAGCTGGACGCCGGCCAACGCCCCAAGGTCTACAGCGCCCCTCAGGGCATGGGACGTATTGCGCTGATGCTGCATCGCTGGCGTACGCGCAAGGCCTTGCTGGAGCTCAGTGATGAGCAATTGCTTGATTTGGGGCTGACCTGGGAGCAGGCCCAGCGGGAGGGGCGAAAGCCTTTCTGGAAGGGGTGAGCGTCAGTATTTGCGGTGGGCCCTGGCGACGACGCCTTTCAATACATCCTGCTGATCTTTCACCAATGCAAATCGGATCGGGCCCTTGAACAGGTTTTGCAGCGCCTGGGTGCCGTGAGGCGGTCCCAGGCTGGCAAATGCGGCAAAACCATTGGCTGCCGTTAGAACGTCATTCAAGGTGTGTTCGTTGAGGTCCAGCAAGGCGCAGTCGTCGATCTGGCTGATCAGATACTTGCCGATGTCCGAATGATCCAGCACTCCGACGAGATCCTCCGACCGGGTGCAAACCATGAATCTGGATTTCATTCCCGAGAGCTTGGCCAGTGTTGATTCTGCGTCGATAACGCTGAAGTCGTCGTCGCAGATGGTCGAGACACAAGGGCCTTGTCCTGCGCCCGACGCAGGCCTGGTGCGAATGGTTTTGTTCAGGGTGGCGTGGCTTTTCAGCCAGTTGGCCGCGATCGGGCAACGGAAAGCGACGGTATCGAGTATCGAGCGGTAGAGCCGTGAGACGTCCTGGGCAAAGATGGGCTCGTGATGAGCGATGCGATTACGTAGCTGGTTGATCTCCATGACCAGTGGCTTGAACTGTGATCGGGTCATGCCGGGTGCACATGGAAGCAGTCGTCCCATGTTGGTCTGCCAGATGGATCGGTCGTAGTGGGACCTGAACAGGTTCGACCAAAAGTCGAAGGTGAGGCAGGAGATCACATCGTCTTTCCTGGCGACCCCGTTCTTTGTCGCTCGACTGATAGCCTTTTGCAGAGAGGCCAGGCTTTCGGGCGATAGCACCGGGGGTAACGTCGCCGCCGAGTGCCAACTCGCTCCATGCAGTGAAGAGAGCACGTCATCGATTGCGTTTCTGAGCGTGACTTCAACGACGTGCAGCGGAAACAGGAATGCTTTGCACAGACGCGCGTTGTAAAGGTAGAGCTCGAATGCAAAATCCGCTCGGAAACCCGCCGCCTTGAGGTAGGTTGCGAACCGTTTGGAGGACAGTAGCGACTCAAGTGCCGTGGCATTGGGTGGGGTGTAGGGGAAGTGTTGTTGACGCTCTGCCATAGGGTGTATAGTCCGTTCTACCTAGCAGCTGATGTGGCCCCTCTGAGCGATCAAGCGTCCTCAGCACTAGATACAGAGCCCCGGGACAGTCTTAGACTCTCTCGGGGTTTCGCTTTTCTGGGGGATCGCATCGTAACGTGTGAGTTGCCGTCATCAAAGGCCGCATGGCGGTCAACACCACCCGCTGTCTGCGAAATTTCTAAACCAATTCTTTCAGCCGATGCCACAGCATCCCCAGCGCCAACAACGGCGAGCGCAAGTGCTTGCCGCCGGGGAAGGTCACGTGCGGCACCTTGGCGAACAGGTCGAAGCGCCCGCTGTGCTGGCCGCTGATGGCTTCGCCCAGCAGGCGTGCGGCCAGGTGCGTGGCGTTCACCCCGTGGCCGGAGTAGGCCTGGGCGTAGTAGACGTTCGGCTGGCTGGCCAGGCGGCCGATTTGTGGCAGGCGGTTGGCGCCGATGCCGATCATGCCGCCCCACTGGTAGTCGATGCGCACGCCTGCCAGTTGCGGGAACACCTTGAGCATCTTCGGCTGCATGTAGGCGGCGATGTCCTTCGGGTCGCGTCCGGAGTAGTGGCAGGCGCCGCCGAACAGCAGGCGGCCGTCGGCGGATAGCCGGTAGTAGTCCAGCGCCATGCGCTGGTCGCACACCGCCATGTTCTGCGGCAGCAGCTGGCGTGCGCGTTCTTCGCCCAAGGGCTCGGTCGCCAGGCGCCCGATCGCCCCCAGGCTGTCGATGACC
>NZ_JBNNVR010000100.1:0-18449 GCF_050280645.1 Pseudomonas sp. NPDC089554 | reverse complement strand
CTGCGCAGCCATCGGCGGCAGCAACTGGGACCACTCGGCGCTGATCAAGGGCCTGGAGCACATGGCCAACTTCTCGATTCGCGGCGACAAGTAAGACCTCACCGAGCAACACCGCCCCTGGTTCGGCCTGCACGGAGGCCGCTCCGGGGGCGTTTTCATTGGCGCCAGGCAACCCGAAAATACAAACTCAAGTAGCACCAACCGACTCCTGCTAAGATTGCGCCCCGACTGCCAGACAACCGGCAGCGTGGGTTCAACGAACAATCCCGGCAGAGGTAAGGTATGTCCCCTGGTGCTTCACCAACCAGTGAACTGGCGAAAATCGAGCGGCTGCAACTGCACGACACCGTGCTCGATCATTTGCGCCGGTTCATCATCGAAGGCACGTTGAAGCCCGGCATCAAGATCAACGAACGTGAACTCTGCGAAGTGCTCGGTATTTCCCGAACCCCGCTGCGCGAGGCACTGAAGGTGCTGGCCGTGGAAGGCCTGATCGAACTTCGCCCCAACCGCGGTGCGCGGGTTGCGCAAATGAGCGACGTCGAGATCCGCGAAACCTTCGAGCTCATGAGCGGCATCGAGGCCTTCAACGGCCAGCTGGCCTGCGAGCGCATCACCGACGCCGAGGTCATCAATATCAAGTCCTTGCATTTCCAGATGCTGCAAGCGAAAGAGAACAACGACCTGTCGCTGTACTTCCAGAAGAACGCCGCCATCCACGATGCGATCAGCCAGGCCGCACGCAACGAAACCCTGCGCAAGACCTACCTCACCCTCAACCGGCGTATCCAGTCCATCCGCTATCTCTCCAACCGCACCGAGGTGAAGTGGGATCGGGCCATCCACGATCATGAAGACATGATCGAAGCCCTGGAAAAGCGCGATGCCAACCAACTGCGCGATGTCCTGCGCCGCCACATTCTCGATGCCGGCGGAATCAAACCCGCCTGATCGTCGCCGTCACCTCCCCTGATTCACCTCCCCCGCACACCCCTCGCTAACTGAATTTGCATTCAGGCCGGTCACTCAAAACCGGCCTGTATCGCTGCACGCCTCAATTTTAAGGGCTTCTTTTTGATTGTCGGTAGACGCATTTTATATTTTGAATGCAGAATACCAATCGACATTGCCTTGCGCCTGTCCTACAGCACCTTCCGACCCCAGCCTGAGAGGTCACACCGTGAACCCAGAAGACCAAGAAAAAACCTACGAATCGCGGCGATCGTTTTTCAAGAAAACCCTCACCCTGATTCCACTCACCGTCGTCGCCACCCAGATGCCTGGGCTTGTTGATGCTGCCCCCAGCGAACCGGTCCGAGCGTCGCGCGAAAGCGCCTCGGCCACCCCCTACTCGCCCGTGTTCTTCAACGAGATCGAATGGGCCTTCATCAACGCCGCCTGCGCCCGGCTGATTCCCAAGGACGAACTGGGCGCCGGCGCCATCGAGGCCGGCGTTCCCGAATTCATCGACCGGCACATGCAGAGCAGCTACGCCGCAGGCGATATCTGGTTCCTCCAGGGCCCCTACTACGAGGCCGGCCCGGAGTTCGGCTACCAGGGCAAACTCGCGCCGCGTGACATCCTGCGGGTCGGCATGGCCGGGCTGGATGCCTGGAGCAAGAAGACGTTCTCCGGCAAGCGCTTCAGCGAGCTTTCCAGCGACCAGCAGGACACCACGCTCAAGCAACTCGAGGCCGGCGAAATCAAGACCGAAGGCGTGCCCGGCAAGGTGTTCTTCAGCCACCTGCTCAACGAAACCTTGTACGGCTTCTTCTCCGACCCTCAGTACAGCGGCAACAAGGACATGGTCGGCTGGAAACTGGTGGGCTACCCCGGCGTGCGCGCCGACTTCATGGATTGGGTGGAGCAAACCTCCAAACCCTATCCGCTGCCGCCTGTAAGCATGTCTGGTCGTCGAGGTTGAGCATGACAATTCAAGAAAAAGTCGATGCAGTGATCGTGGGCATGGGTTGGACCGGCGCGATCCTGGCAAAAGAACTGACCGATGCGGGCCTGAGGGTGGTGGCCCTGGAGCGCGGCGCAGACCGCGACACCTACCCGGACTTCGTCTACCCCAAGGTCAACGACGAGTTGGCAGGCTCGGTGCACCGCAAGTACCTGCAAAGCCTGAGCAAGGAAACCCTGACGATTCGCCACGACCTCTCGCAGCGCGCCGTGCCCTACCGGCAGATGGGCTCGTTCAAGCCCGGCGACGGCGTGGGTGGTGCCGGTACGCACTGGTCGGGCTGCCACTTCCGGGCGCTGCCGGAAGACTTCAACCTGCGCTCGAACTACGAGGCGCGCTACGGCAAGTCGTTCATCCCCAAGGAAATGACCATCCAGGATTTCCCGGTCACCTATGCCGAGCTGGAACCGCACTTCGACCACTTCGAGCAGGTGTGCGGTACCGCCGGGCAGGCCGGTATCGTCAATGGCGTTGCCATCGCCGGAGGCAACCCGTTCGAAGGCTCGCGCAGTCGGCACTTCCCCTTGGCAGCCAACCCGGACTACCTGGGCGGCAAGATGTTCGTCAAGGCCGCCAACGAATTTGGCTATCACCCCTACCCGATTCCCGCCTCGAATGCCTCGGGCCCCTACAAGAACCCCTACGGCTGCCAACTGGGCCCCTGCAACTACTGCGGTTTCTGCAGCGACTACGGCTGCCTGAATTACTCCAAGGCCAGCCCCAACGCCTGCATCCTGCCGGTGCTGCGCCAGCGTGCGAACTTCGAGCTGCGGCCCAATTCCCAGGTGCTGCAAGTGAACCTGGACAGCGACCGGAAAAAAGCCACCGGCGTGACCTACCTGGACGCTTCGGGCCATGAGCAGACCCAGCCTGCGGACCTGGTGATCCTCGCTGCATTCTCCTACCTGAACGTGCACCTGATGCTGCTCTCCGGCATCGGTAAGCCCTACGACCCGCACACCGGCGAAGGCGTGGTGGGCAAGAACTACACCTATCAGAACCTGACCCGCATGACGCTGTTCTTCGACAAGAGCGTGCAGGGCAACCCCTTCATCGGCATCGGCGGCGCCGGCCAGGTGATCGACGACTTCAACGGCAACCAGATCGACAATGCCAAGCTCGGCTACCTGGGCGGCAGCGTGCTCTGGGCGCGCCAGCCAGGCGGCGGGCCAGTGCGCGGCATCAGCCTGCCGTCAGGCACGCCGAAATGGGGCAGCGCCTGGAAGAAAGCTGCGCAGGACCATTTCCGCCACCAGTTCTACTGGGAAGTACAAGGCGCCAACATGGCCTACCAGGACTGCTACCTAGACCTCGACCCGACCTACAAGGACGCCTACGGTCGCCCCATGCTGCGCATGACCTTCGACTGGAAGGCCAACGAGATCAAGGCCAACCAGTACATGGTCGGCAAGCTGCAAGAGATGGCGCGCAGCCTGAACCCGCTGGCGATTTCCGCCGATGCGAAAAAGGCCGGCGAGCACTACAACACCACCCGCTACCAGAGCACCCACACCTGCGGCGGCGCGATCATGGGCGACAACCCCAAGACCAGCGCGGTGAACCGCTACCTGCAATCGTGGGACGTGCCCAACGTGTTCGTCATGGGCGCCTGCGCCTTCCCGCAGAACAACGGCTACAACCCGACCGGCATGGTGGGTGCGCTGGCGTACTGGTCGGCCAAGGCCATTCGCGAACAGTACCTCAAAGCCCCCGGCCCACTGGTGCAAGCGTGAGGAGCGCCGCATTGATGAGCATTCGAACTGCACTGGCAACAGCGGCCTTGGTGGCGGCAACACCGTTGTGGGCCGACGACTACAACTCGCCCGAACTGATCGAGCAAGGCCGGTACCTGTCCCGCGCTGGCGACTGCGTCGCCTGTCACACCGCCAAAGGCGGCAAGCCTTATGCGGGCGGGCTGCCCATGGCCACGCCGATCGGCACCATTTTCGCCACCAACATCACCCCCGACCCGAAGACCGGCATCGGCAACTACAGCCTCGAGGACTTCGACAAGGCCGTGCGCCACGGTATTGCCAAGGACGGCTACACGCTGTACCCAGCGATGCCCTACCCCTCGTACGCCCGGGTCACCGATGAAGACCTCAAGGCGCTGTATGCCTACTTCATGCACGGCGTGAAACCGGTCGAACAGGCCAACCGGGAAAGCGAGATTCCCTGGCCGTTGTCAATGCGCTGGCCGCTGGCGGCCTGGCGCACTGCGTTCGCGCCGGCAGTCGAAGCGCAAACGCCCAGCGGGCCGCTGAAGTACGAAAACGCCCAGCTTGCCCGCGGCGCCTACCTGGTCCAGGGGCTGGGCCACTGCGGCAGTTGCCACACGCCACGGGCTGTCACGTTGCAGGAAAAGTCGCTGGATGAACGAGACGCCAGCTTCCTGGCCCGCGGCCAGGTGATCGACGGCTGGGTTGCGATCAGCCTGCGCGACCACACGCCCGATGGCCTGGGCGACTGGAGCGCAGAGGACATCGTGCAAACCCTGCGCGATGGCCGCAACGCGCACTTCTCGTCGATCGGCGCGATGAACGAGGTCATCCAGCACAGCGGGCAGCACCTCACTGAGCCAGACCTGATGGCGATCGCCCAGTACCTGAAGTCGCTGCCTGCCATCCCGGGCTCGAACAAGGTGGCTTTCCAGGCCAGCGATACCACGGCCAAGGCGTTGTGGGCCGGTGAGTCACCGAGCCGCGGCGCCGAGCTGTATGTCGACAACTGCGCCGCCTGCCACCGCACCGATGGCCAGGGCTACAAGGAGGTGTTCCCACGCCTGGCGAACAACCCGTCGGTACTTGCCGAAGACCCAAGCTCGATGATCCGGGTGATTCTGAACGGCAGCCGCCTGCCCTCGACCCAGCAAGCCCCCTCGGACCTGGTGATGCCCGATTTCGGCTGGCGCCTCGATGACCAGGAAGCGGCGCAGCTGGTGTCGTTCATTCGCAACAGCTGGGGCAACAAGGCGCCAGCGGTTTCGGCCAAGCAAGTCAGCGCCGTTCGCCAGGCGATCGCCGAGGAACATGGAGGGCCCGCGGCCAAGCATTGAGCGGTAGGCCAGCTTCAGCGGTCGATGCTACTGAACAGGGTTTCGACCCATGCCTGACGATATCGAATGTATGAACCCCCAAAAGGGCCCTCGAATGAGGGCCCTTTTTTTGACCTGCGATACCTGATTTGAAGCGCGGCTAATAGCAGTCAACTGTTAGCAAACGAGAAAACGAGCAACAGTCGATAGTTTTGAAGTTATTCGACGGGCAGCCGACTTAGGTTAATGAGTACGCCCGAAAGCACCAGGAGCAAAAAATCCGAGCGCGAAAAGAGCGGACCGTGCATAGAAAAAAAAGGATAAGCATCAATGGTGAGTCTTCCTCCAGCCCAACCTCAACACCGTGTATTACTGTGCCTGGCAGAAGGAGAACAACCGAATCTAGGTCATTGGCAACCCGGGGTGGCGAAACTGCTACAAGTCCACTCGACAAACGAGCTGCCACGCTTACCCTGCACCAATGATGTTCTTTTGACATCATTCAATAGCGTACAGAGCCTTTCTCCTGAACAGACCGAGCAACTGGTTGCCTACGGCCGCGCCACCGGCGTATGGAAGATGTTGATCGATACGCAACCTGGTATTGCAGATCAACTCCACTGGTACAGTTCGGGCGTTGACTGTTTTCTTCCCACGCCTGCCACGTCGCCCGATTGGAGCATACTCCTCGACTGGCTGTGCAGCCGATCGAACGCCCCCTTGCCTGAGCCCCGCGCAGAAGAAGCACGCTTTCGCTTTTTTCTCGATAACATGGAAGAAGGCGTGGTGGTTTGCGATAAAAGCATCATCGTCGATGTTAGTGATCGATGGCTTGAACTGTTTCGCTGCACGCGCGAACAGGCCATCGGTCAATCCGTCCTGGACTTTACCGGGCCACGCGCCGTCCCCATGGCCCAGCAGTTGATTGAAGAGCGCTGGGCCGAGGCCTATGAATCGGAAATGCTGCGCAAGGATGGCAGTACGTTTCCGGCCATCGTGCGCGGACGCAACCAGATGTTCAACGGACGCGAGTTACGCCTGAGCACCATTCTCGATATCACTCGACAAAAGGAAACGGAAAAAGCGTTGCAGCTCGCCAAGCATGAAGCTGAGCGCGCAAACCACGCAAAGTCGGAATTCCTTTCCAGCATGAGCCACGAACTGAGAACTCCACTTAACGCGGTCCTGGCGTTTGCCCAAGTGTTGGAAATGGATGGTCACCTGAACGCGGTTCAACTCGACAGCGTGAACGAAATCATTCACGCCGGCTCACACCTGCTGCGGCTTATCAATGAGGTGCTGGACCTGGCGGGCATCGAGTCCGGCCGAATGTCCCTGTCACTGGAAGCGGTGGATGCCTCAGCGCTCGTACGCCGCTGTGCGCAACTTGTGCACCCGATGGCCGCCAGCCGCGAGATTGCGCTCAAGGTCGACGTAGGCGAAGACATCAATGTTCAGGCCGACCATCAACGCCTGAAACAGGTCCTGCTGAACCTGTTGTCCAATGCCATCAAATACACCCTTCCAGGTGGCACCGTACACATCGCTATCGAAAACCTGGAGCCCTGTATCCGTATAGCGGTCAGCGACACCGGCGTGGGTATCTCGCCCGAACGCGTCAAAGCACTCTTCCAGCCGTTCAACCGCCTAGGCGCTGAGCAGGCAGTGATCGAGGGTACGGGGATCGGCCTGGTGATCACGCGCAAGCTCACCGAGGCCATGGGTGGACAAATTGGTATCGAGAGCGAGCCCGGCCGAGGGAGTTGCTTCTGGGTCGACCTGCCACGCGCGCAAGCTGCACCACAGCCACCCCTCCCTGCCCGAGAGGCGAGCTTCGCGCAACTGTCAGCCAGGGGCGAGAAACCCTACATCCTTTATATCGACGACAACCCGGTCAACCTCAAGCTGGTCTCGCAGATTCTCGATAGGCTGCGCAACGTTCATCTGGTTACCATGCATGTGCCGGAAATTGGCATCGAGTTTGCCCTCGCGCAACAACCCGACCTCATCATGCTGGATATCAACCTGCCCGGCATGGATGGCTATCAAGTACTAAAGGTCCTGCAATCCCATCTTCAATTGCGACATGTTCCGGTGATCGCCCTGTCGGCCAACGCCATGCCTTGCGATATCGAGCGCGGCATCACGGCAGGCTTTTGCGACTATCTCACCAAGCCTTTGGACATCGGTCGCCTCCTCTCATGCATTGACGCCCACCTGAACACGCAAACGATAAAACATGACCCGCAAGGTCTTGCGCGCCTATGAAATTCGTGGCCTGTGCGCCAACGCTCGTGAATTGTCACGTAGTGTCACTTTTTTCCAGGCCCTGAAAATCGCTCGTTATCCTTCCGCTCAAGCGGTCACACCTCCTGCCGGGGGCGGGCGGCGACTTCAGGCAGAGCTGCCTGCACAGTCACACCCCAAAATAGATGCCGCTACTACCTAAAACAGCCTCTGCCCTCCGGCGTCTTCGTCCGGCGGGGCGCTTTTTGGTGCATGCGATGCGAAACAACCAGCCGATAACCAACCGTGAAGTACTCTTTCCCGCTGACATTCGTTTGATTTCCACTACCGATCTTCAGGGCGACATTACTTTCGTCAACGACGATTTCGTAAAGGTCTCCGGTTTCGAGCTCTCAGAGCTGATTGGTCAGCATCACAACATCGTCCGACACCCGCACATGCCGCCCCAGGCTTTCGCCGACATGTGGCAGAACATCCGTGCCGGCCGCTCGTGGCGAGGCATGGTCAAGAACCGCTGCAAGAACGGTGACTACTATTGGGTCGATGCCTATGTCACCCCCATTCTCAAGGATGGGAAAGTCATTGAATACCAGTCGGTGCGCAGCCTGCCCAGTACTGCCGCCAAGGCACGCGCCGAGCGCGAATACAAACGTTGGCGCGAAGGTGCCACTCCCAAGGGGGCACGGCGTCCAGTATTGCCCTGGGCCGCCAGGGTAATGCTGGCCACCAGCGTGCCGGGGCTGACGATCGCGGCGCTAGCCGCTCTGCACGGCGACAGCACGCAGGCCCTGGTCAGCCTGCTGCTGACGCTTGTCGGTGGCGCCAGCGCATGGGCCCTGCTTGCGCCGTTGCGGCGCCTGGTCGATGCCAGCCGAAAAACAACGGGCAGCCCCATTTTGACCTATCTGTTCAGCGGCCGTACCGACGAACTCGGGTGCATCGAACAAGCCAGCACTACACGCCTGGCCGAAATGCGCGCGATCGTCAGCCGCCTGGACAATACCTGCCACCACATCAAACGCAGCAAGGAGGGCGCCGACGCCAGCGTCGCCGATGCCAACCACGCGGTGTTGGGCCAAGGCCGCCACGTGGAAGAAATCTCAGGTGCCATGGAAAGCATGTTGAGCAGCCAACACCAGGTCGCTCAAGCCTCGACGCGCACCTCGCAAGCTTCGCAAGCCTCGCGCCAAGCCACCCTGGATGGCCGCGACCAACTGGAGCACATGGTTCAAATCATCAACCGCCTGGCCGCTTCGCTGGAGCAAACCCGTAACACCGTGGCCGCCCTGGCCGAGCGCAATGAAAACATCGGCAAGGTGATCAATGTGATTACCGCCATTGCCGACCAAACCAATCTTCTGGCCCTTAACGCTGCCATCGAGGCAGCCCGCGCTGGCGAAGCCGGTCGCGGTTTTGCTGTCGTCGCAGACGAAGTGCGAAGCCTGGCCCAGCGCACCCAGGCCTCCACCCGCGATATTCGCGAAATCATCCAGGGCCTGGAAAGCGATACCCAGGCTTGCGTCGAGTCGATCAACAACGGCGTCACGGTCTCGCAGCAGACAGTGGAACTTGCCGGCCAGACTGACCGCGCCTTCAGCCTGATCCTCGGCTCCGTCGAGCACATTCACCAGTTGGCGAGTGAAGTCGATGCCGCCATGCATGAACAATCCAGCATCAGCGAGCAGACACGCCGGCAGATGGTGGTACTTCGCGACAGCGCCAACCAGGCAGTGAGTTCCAGCGACACCTTCAACCACCATGCCGTCAAGCTCGCCCAGCACATGGAAAACCTGGTGGTGCTGGCCCGCCACTTCAACAACAGTTTGAGCCGCTAGGCAAATGCCGATCACATCAGCAAACGTTGCCTGACGTGTGCTGAAATAGCCCTCTGTTCAACTACCCTCAACCCATCCCCTGCCCACGGGCCAGATAAGCTTTTCCGATATTGAGTATGCCGATACCCAAGGCGTTGCCTGGGTTATCCAATAGTCAGCGCCTGGAAACCGAGCTGTTCGGTATCTAAGCGTCGCACTTTTTCGGCGGGTGAGCGATGTATTCGAAGTTCCCCAAAGTGATAGGGTAATAGAAGTCGCCTGCTGCCGAAGTAGGACTGTAGAGGTTGCAGATGAAATGAATGCCGGAACGATATTGGTAGTTGATGATGATCCCCAGATTCAAAAGTTGTTACAAAACTATTTGGGGCAAATAGGTTTCCGGGTAAGAACTGCCACCAGCGGTAGTGAATTCCGTCAAGCACTGAGCGTGGCCGGGGTAGACCTGGTTATTCTAGACGTGTTGCTTCCTGATGATAATGGTTTCAGTTTATGCCAGTGGATGCATGAACATCCGGAGTTTTCCAAGGTGCCCATCATCATGCTCACGGGGTGGATCGGTGAGGCAAATCGCGTCCGTGGCTTGGAGTTGGGTGCCGATGCCTATCTGTGCAAGCCATTTGGTCTTCGCGAATTGGGCGCACAGATCAAGGCCTTGTTACGCCGCACCAGTGTTGGTCAAGGCCATAGCAGTCATGTGCTGGAGTTCGGCGATTGGAGCGTGGACATGATCAGCCGCTGCCTGACTCACCTGGATGGCGAGGAAGTCATGCTCTCCGGTGGCGACTTTGCATTGCTGGAGTTGTTTCTCGCTCGTCCTCGGCAGGTGCTTTGCCGTGACACGATAGGTAACGCCATTCGGGGTCGCGACCTGCTCCCCCTGGAGCGTGCTATCGATACAGCTGTTTACCGATTGCGCCAGCGTTTGCGGGACACCGAGAAACCCCTGCGCTTGATCCAATCTGTGCGTGGCAAAGGTTATCTATTGGCCGTTGAGGTGACGTCCCGTCGTCGTATTTAGCGGCGACAGGGTATCAACGGGAGGAGATAGACAACCGGGATGGGGTTTGCGCTAGAACGAAAAAAGGGCCTTTCGGCCCTTTTTTCGATGATCTAGCGGTTTTTGTTCAAACCGGTAGATCTTTAACTGGAGCGGGAAACGAGACTCGAACTCGCGACCCCGACCTTGGCAAGGTCGTGCTCTACCAACTGAGCTATTCCCGCGTCGTGATGGGTTGCTATTCTAGCGACTCGCGAAAAAACGTCAACCCTTTGATTCAAAAATACTTTTACTTCTGCTCCGAACCTTCGCGCAGGTGCGGCCAGGCAGCCAGCAGGTAGTGCACCATCGACACCAGGGTCAGGCCCGCCGCCACCAGCAGCAGCCCATAGCCAGCCACCACCCAGAAGGTCAGCACCGGAGGGTTGGCCAGCAGTATAACCAGCGCCAGCATCTGCGCGGCGGTCTTCCACTTGCCCAAGTTCGAAACCGCAACGTGCGCCCTTGCTCCCAGCTCGGCCATCCACTCACGCAACGCCGACACCACGATCTCGCGACCGATGATGACTGCCGCCGGCAAGGTCAGCCAGAAGTTGGCATGCACCTGCACCAGCAATACCAGGGCGACAGCGACCATCAGCTTGTCCGCGACCGGGTCGAGGAAGGCGCCGAACGGGGTGCTCTGCTGCAACCGACGCGCCAGGTAGCCGTCAAGCCAGTCGGTCGCGGCGGCGATGGCGAACACACTGCTGGCCGCCATGTAACTCCAGGGGTATGGCATGTAGAACAGCAGGATGAAGATCGGAATGAGCAGGACGCGTAGAACGGTGAGCAGGTTTGGAATATTCATCGGTACGACTGGCTGCAAGTTGAGCCCGGCATTCTACTCGCTATGCAGGCTGGCATAAATCGACTCGGCAAGCTTTTTACTGATACCGGGTGCCTTGGCGATCTCGTCGATACTGGCGCGGTTGAGCTCCTGCAAGCCACCGAAATGTTTCAGCAAGTCTCGGCGCCGCTTCGGGCCTACTCCAGCGACATCCTCAAGGCTCGAGGTACGCCGGGCCTTGCCGCGACGCGCGCGGTGGCCGGTGATGGCAAAACGGTGGGCCTCGTCGCGAATCTGCTGGATCAGGTGCAACGCCGGGGAATCGCCCTTGAGGGTGAATTCGTGGGCCACATCGTTGAGGTACAGGGTTTCGAAACCGGCCTTGCGGGTCACGCCCTTGGCCACGCCCAACAGCGTCAGGTCGCTGAGGCCGAGCGCCTGCATCACGTCACGGGCCATGTTCAGCTGGCCTTTGCCGCCGTCTACCAGCAGCACGTCGGGCAGCTTGCCTTCGCCGTCCTTGATGCGCCCATAGCGGCGCATCAAGGCCTGGTGCATGGCGGCGTAGTCGTCGCCGGCAGTCACGCCCTCGATGTTGAATCGCCGGTAGTCGGACTTGAGCGGGCCCTCCGGACCGAACACCACGCAGCTGGCCACGGTGGCCTCGCCGCTGGAGTGGCTGATGTCGTAGCACTCCAGGCGTTGCGGCACCTCATCGAGGCCCAGCACCTGGGCCAGCGCCTCGAAGCGTGCGGCCATGTGCTGGCGGTTGGCCAAGCGCGCGTTGAGCGCCTGCTCGGCGTTGGTCACCGCCAACTGTTGCCAGCGCGCGCGGGTGCCGCGCACCCGGTGGCTGATGGCGAGCTCGCGACTGCGCAGGGTCTGCACGGCCTCGACGATGGCCTCGAAGTCCTCGTGCACCACGTTGACGATCAGTTCGCCCGGCAACTCGCGCTCGGCATTGCCCAGGTAATACTGGGACAGGAACGCAGACATCACCTCGGCCACCTCCTCCTCGATCCCCACCTGGGGGAAGAAGTTCTTGCTGCCCAGCACCCGCCCGCCGCGCACGCTGATCAGGTGCACGCAGGCGCCGCCTGGGTTGACGAAAGCGGCCACCACGTCGACATCGCCGGAGCCGCCCTCCATGTACTGCTGGTCCTGAACCCGGCGCAACAGGGCAACCTGGTCGCGCAGCTCGGCAGCCTTCTCGAAGTTCAGGGCCATGGCGGCCGCCTCCATCTCGGCGTTGAGCTCATTGCCCAGTTGTTGGGAGCGGCCCTCGAGGAACATCACCGAGTGACGCACGTCTTCGGCGTATTCCTCGGCAGGCACCAAACCCACGCACGGCCCCTTGCAGCGCTTGATCTGGTATTGCAGGCAGGGACGCGTGCGGTTGGCGTAGTAGCTGTCTTCACACTGACGCACCGAAAACGCCTTTTGCAGCATGCCCAGGCTTTCGCGAATCGCCCCTGCACTGGGGTACGGGCCGAAGTAGCGCCCCTTGGCCTTCTTGGCGCCGCGATGAATACCCAGGCGTGGGAATTCGCCGTCGGACAGGAACACATAGGGGTAAGACTTATCGTCGCGTAACAGGATGTTATAGGGCGGCCGCCACTCCTTGATCAGCGTCTGCTCCAGCAGCAGCGCCTCGGTCTCGTTGGAGGTAATGGTGGTCTCGACCTGGGCGATACGCGCCACCAATGCGGCAGTCTTGGGCGCCAGGCCAGTCTTGCGGAAATAGCTGGCCAGGCGCTTCTTGAGGTTCTTCGCCTTGCCCACGTAGAGCAGCCGGGCCTCGGCGTCGAACATCCGGTAGACGCCCGGGCGACCGCTGCAGGTCGCCAGGAACGCGCTGGCATCAAAGACTTGGGACATTTAGAGACTGGCGTCGACCATACCGTGGCGGACAGCCAGCAGCGTCAGCTCGACGTCGCTGGTGACCGAGAGTTTTTCGAAAATCCGATAACGGTAAGTATTGACGGTCTTGGGGGACAGACACAACTTGTCGGAGATGATCTGCACTTTCTGGCAGCCGACGATCATCAGGGCGATCTGGATTTCCCGCTCCGACAGCGCATCGAACGGCGAGCCTTGCGGCTGGAACGGCTTGAGCGCCAGCTGCTGGGCAATTTGCGGGCTGATATAGCGCTGGCCGGCAAAGGCCAGGCGAATGGCCTGGACCATCTCGTCGAGGCCCGCGCCCTTGGTCAGGTAGCCGGCGGCGCCGGCTTGCAGCAGGCGTGTGGGGAACGGGTCTTCCTCGCACACGGTAACGGCCACCACTTTTATGTCCGGGTGGCTACGCAGCAGTTTGCGGGTAGCCTCGAGCCCGCCGATGCCTGGCATCTTCACGTCCATCAGCACGACATCCGGCTTGAGTTCCCGGGCCAGCTTGAGTGCGGACTCGCCCGAATCCGCCTCGCCGACCACCTGCAGGCCGTCGATATCGGCCAGCATCCGCGTAATACCGGTACGCACCAGATCGTGGTCATCGACCACTAGGACCCTAATCAAGCAGACACCTCGTCATGGGGCGATTGGATCCGGCCACCTTAACAAAATTTTTCATCGCGAACCTAGCGTAAAGCGTCATTGAAATATGCCTGGCGCCCCATCCATGGACGCTTGGACGATACCCGTGTATCCGCCGCTGCGGCCAGCCGGTTGAGCAGGTGCCACACGGCTGCATGGTCCGCCGCCGACAACTGGCGAAGCACGCCGAGCAGGCGGCTCTCTTCGGCGCTGAGGCTGTCATTGGGTGCCGGCATGCGCACCCCGCTGACCACATACAGCGCATCCACGCCCCTGGCGGCCAGTGCCGCCAAGTAGTCGAGACGCGGCGTACGCTCGCCGCTTTCATACTTGCCCTGGGCGTTGGGCTCTACACCGCCGATGTCACCGAACGCCCGCTGGGTCAGCCCCAGGCGCTCGCGCTCTTCCTTCAAGCGCGGACCGAATCCGTTCATGCGATTCCCTTCCTCTGTAAAAACATGATCGGGTGCATCCGGCACCCCTGAATAGCAAGGCTGTGCATTGCACTATGCACATTGGATCCAATAGGCGCAAGCCATCATTATCTACTCATGTCTTTACAATTGTCGCTCGATCCCCCATCACGCTTACCTTGCGCTGCATACGCACGAAGCACTCGTCCTCCCCCATCTCGACGAAACCACACCGCTTGTACAGTTGGCGCGCAGGGTTGCTCTTGAAGACCATCAGCCGCAGCAAGGGCAGGCGCCGCTGCGTGGCCCATTCGGCCAGACACTGCAATACCTGGCTGCCGATACCGCGACCGCGATGCTCGGGCAGCAGGTGCAACTCGCGAATGAACAGGGCCTGGCGGTCCTGACTGAGGCTACAGAAACCCAGCACCTCGCCGCCCTCCTCCACCAGCCATTGCTCACGCCAGCCCCAGGCCTGGTCGAAGGCCTCCTCGATCCACAGCAGGTCGAACTCGCGGTAATACGGCAGCATGGCGCGCCGCGTGAGGTCGCGGGCGAAGTTGCGGTACGCGTCGGTCGCCGGAACCAGGTTCATGCCGTGCCTGCGCCTCAGCCAGGAATCTTCAGCCCACGCTGCACCGCCGGACGCTCGAGGAAAGCAGCCAGCACGCGCTGCACTTGCTTGAAGTCGTCGAAGCCCACCAGGTCGCGCGCATCGTAGCGCTCCACCAGGTTACGCACCCACGGGAAGATGGCGATATCGGCAATGCTGTAGTCGCCCGCCACCCAGTCGCGTCCGTCAAGGTGCCGGTCCAGCACACCCAGCAGGCGTTTAGACTCATTGACGTAACGGTCGCGCGGGCGTTTGTCCTCGATGGCCTTGCCAGCGAAGAAATGGAAGAAGCCGACCTGGCCGAACATCGGCCCGATACCGCCCATCTGGAACATCAGCCACTGCAATGTCTGATAGCGGGCGGCCGGGTCAGGGCTGAGCAACTGCCCGCTCTTCTCTGCCAGGTACACAAGGATCGCCCCCGACTCGAACAGCGGCAGAGGCTGCCCGCCCGGGCCGTTGGGGTCGAGGATCGCAGGGATCTTGTTGTTGACACTCAGGGAGATGAACTCAGGCGTCAGTTGCTCGTCGCTGTCGAAGTTGACCTTGTGCACCTCGTACGGCAGGCCGATCTCTTCGAGCATGATCGAGACCTTGACGCCGTTGGGGGTGGCCAGCGAATAAAGCTGAAGGCGCTCGGGGTGCTGCGCCGGCCATTTGCGGGTGATGGGGAAAGCGCTGAGGTCCATCGTGGTCAACCCTTGCTGGAAAATGGGAAGCACCACTCTAGAGGCATACGCGCGAACTCGCCATTACCCGCCAAGCCCAGCACTGTGCGTGGATATTACAAGCCCAGCTCTTGTGGGGTGAGCATGTCGGACTCGAAGGCGATCCAGCCGCCTTCCAGTTCGGCATGACCGTTGACGATCGGGCCATAGTAGGTCAGGCCGTTCTCCAGGGTCACGCAGATGTGCGTGGCGTCTTTTTCCGGCGCCGCGAGCGTACCGACGAAATGCACCTTCTTCAGGGTTTCGGTCACCGCCTCCAGGCCAACGCGCATGCTGGGGTTCTCGGCGGCCTCGGTGTCGCCTCCGCGGTCTTCAGCGCTGATGGTAACGGTGGCGATGTAGGGGTACTTGCTCAAGCGAATGGCCTCGATGGAGTGGCTGGGGCGCATAGGGTACGGCAGGCGCTTGCGGTTGTCTCTAGCAGCCGCTTGACGGGCCCGGACAGATGCAAATGGCCTCCCCCGCCCCGATCTGTTAGGGTGCCCGCCGATGCACGCCACACCACACGAGGACACCCAGTGAGCGCCGAACAACCCCTGATCGCCGACCTGTTCGAGGTCGACAAACGCCTGACCCTCAAGCCCGTGGTGGACTTCAACGCCTACCTGCGCAATGCCTTCGGCGACGGCCCCTGCCGATGCCACCGCTGCCTGGAGCTGGGCGGCGACGAGAGCAGCTACAGCCACCGCCATACCTTCGAGCTGGAAGGCCGCCAGGTGCACCGACGCTTCGCCAACACCGCAGGCAGCGACGTGTTGCAAGCCCTGAAGAAGGCCTGGCTGTCGTACACCAAAGCCGAGCTGCGCCCCCTGGGCGAACTGGACCTGACCACCCTCAAGACCTTCACCGACAGCGCCCTGCACACACGCCTGCTGGCCCTGCTGCCGGCCAGCGGCCTGGCCCGCGAAGTGGAAGGCACCTGGCACCTGCAAGCCCAGGCCGACTGACAGCTCGGCGGTGCGGCAGGATTCTCCCGGTCTGCTACCTTGGGAGAATCCTCACCCGCAGGTGACCCCGCCATGGCCCGCACGACCCCTATCGAGCTGTACCGCAATATCGGCATCGTTGCCCATGTGGATGCCGGCAAGACCACCACTACCGAACGCATCCTGTTCTACACCGGGGTCAACCACAAAATGGGCGAGGTGCACGACGGCGCCGCGACCATGGACTGGATGGCCCAGGAGCAGGAGCGCGGCATCACCATCACCTCGGCGGCGACCACGGCCTTCTGGCAAGGCTCGACCAAGCAGTTCGCCGACCGCTACCGCTTCAACATCATCGACACCCCCGGCCACGTCGACTTCACCATCGAAGTGGAGCGCTCGCTGCGCGTGCTCGATGGCGCGGTGGTGGTATTCAGCGGCGCCGACGGGGTCGAGCCGCAGTCCGAGACGGTGTGGCGCCAGGCCAACAAGTACCACGTGCCACGCCTGGCCTACATCAACAAGATGGACCGCCAGGGCGCCGACTTCCTGCGCGTGGTCAAGCAGATCGACCAGCGCCTGGGCCACCACCCGGTGCCGATCCAGCTGGCCATCGGCAGCGAGGAAAACTTCATCGGCCAGATCGACCTGGTGAAGATGAAGGCCATCTACTGGAACGACGCAGACAACGGCACCAGCTACCGCGAAGAGGACATTCCCGCCGAGCTGCAGGCCCTGGCCGACGAGTGGCGCGCGCATATGGTCGAGGCTGCCGCCGAGGCCAACGACGAGTTGACCGAGAAGTTTCTCGAAGGCGAAGAACTGACGGTCGAGGAAATCAAGGCCGCCCTGCGCCAGCGCACCATCGCCAACGAAATCGTACCCACCATCCTCGGCTCGTCGTTCAAGAACAAGGGCGTACCGCTGATGCTCGACGCGGTCATCGACTACCTGCCGGCCCCCAGCGAGATCCCCTCGATCAAGGGTACCGACCCGGACGACGAGGAAAAACACCTCGAGCGCCACGCCGACGACCACGAGCCGTTCTCGGCCCTGGCGTTCAAGATCGCCACCGACCCCTTCGTCGGCACCCTCACTTTCGCCCGCGTGTATTCCGGCGTGCTCAGCTCGGGCAACGCGGTGCTCAACTCGGTGAAGGGCAAGAAAGAGCGCATTGGCCGAATGGTGCAGATGCACGCCAACCAGCGCGCAGAAATCAAGGATGTGTGCGCCGGCGACATCGCCGCGCTGATCGGCATGAAGGACGTCACCACCGGCGACACCCTGTGCGATATCGACAAGCCGATCATCCTCGAACGCATGGACTTCCCCGACCCGGTGATCTCGGTAGCCGTGGAGCCGAAGACCAAGGGCGACCAGGAGAAGATGGGCGTCGCCCTGGGCAAGCTGGCCCAGGAAGACCCATCGTTCCGCGTGCGCACCGACGAAGAAACCGGCCAGACCATTATCTCAGGCATGGGCGAGCTGCACCTGGACATCATCGTCGACCGCATGCGTCGCGAGTTCAATGTCGAGGCCAACATCGGCAAGCCGCAGGTGGCCTACCGCGAGAAAATCCGCAACACCTGCGAGATCGAAGGGCGCTTCGTGCGCCAATCCGGCGGGCGTGGCCAGTACGGCCATTGCTGGATTCGCTTCGCCCCCGGCGACGAGGGCAAGGAAGGCCTGGAGTTCGCCAACGAGGTGGTCGGCGGCGTGATACCGCGCGAGTACATTCCCGCGATCCAGAAAGGCATCGAGGAGCAGATGAAGAACGGCGTGCTGGCCGGCTATCCACTGATCGGCCTGAAGGCGGCGGTGTACGACGGTTCGTACCACGACGTCGACTCCAACGAAATGGCCTACAAGATCGCTGCCTCCATGGCCACCAAGCAGCTGTCGCAGAAAGGCGGCGCGGTGCTGCTGGAGCCGGTGATGAAGGTGGAGGTGGTGACGCCCGAGGAGTACCAGGGCGATATCCTCGGCGACCTGAGTCGGCGCCGTGGGATGATCCAGGATGGCGACGAGACCCCAGCGGGCAAGGTCATTCGCGCCGAGGTGCCGCTGGGCGAGATGTTCGGCTACGCCACCTCGATGCGCTCGATGACCCAGGGGCGTGCGAGTTTTTCCATGGAATTCACCAAGTATGCCGAGGTGCCGACGGGCATTGCCGATGGCATCGTGAAGAAAAACCGGGGGGAGTGAACGCTGCTTTGCCCGTGGGAGTGGCCTTGTGTCGCGAAAGGGGCGGCCCGCCGCGAGCCCCCCACAACGCCGCCCGCCGCTCAACCGGGGCGTGCAGTTGGCCCCGGAAGGCCAGCAAGAA
>NZ_JBNNVR010000099.1:0-19249 GCF_050280645.1 Pseudomonas sp. NPDC089554 | reverse complement strand
TGTGATGCTGATAATCTTGGCGACGATCAGTCCATACTCACAAGCACCCACACGAATTGCTTGATTCGATTTGTTAAAGAGCGTTTGGCGAAGCGTTTCGCTTCAACCGAGGCGCGCATTCTACGCTTTCCTCTCAACCTGTCAAGCATTTATTTTGAAGTTTTCTGCGAGAAACTCGTTCAACTTCAACCACTTGACTCGCTGCGATCGCTCGTAGCGGGAGGCGAATCATACAGCGTTACAACCTGCTGTCAACTGCCTTTTTCACCGCTATCGACACACAGATCGAAGCCCTTCCGATACTGCCTGAAGCATTCAACTCGTTGATATTCAAGGAGTTTTACGCTTCGACTACGTCGGAAGTGGGGCGCATTATAAGGGCCTCAGAAACCCCGTCAACCCTTTATTTCAAGAAAACTTCATAAAAGGCAAAAGGGAGGCCTGTCGGCCTCCCCGCTGCTTATATAGATAGAAAGCTCAGACCACCCCATCAGCCCTCAATCTCCGGACAGCCTCAGCTCCCAGACCCAGTACATCGCCCAGCACCGCATCCGTATGCTCACCCAGTAGCGGCGGTGCACGCCGGTACTCCACCGGAGTCTCCGACAGCCGGATCGGACTGGCCACCTGTGGCACGCTGCCTGCCAATGGGTGCGCAATCTCCACAGCCAGCCCCCGCGCCAATACCTGAGGGTCCTGGAACATCTGCGCCAGGTCGTTGATCGGCCCGCATGGCACACCTGCCTGCTCAAGCTGGCTGACCCACTCGGCGGTGGTCTTGAACACCGTGGCCTGGCGAATCAACGGAATCAGCTCGGCCCGGTTGGCCACCCGCTGCTTGTTGGTGGCGAAGCGCGGGTCGTCCGCCCAATGCGGTTGCCCGGCCACCTCGGCGAACTTGCGAAACTGACCATCGTTACCCACGGTAAGAATGAAATCGCCATCCGCCGTCGGGAAGTCTTGGTAGGGCACGATATTCGGATGCGCATTCCCCAGCCGCCGCGGCGATAGACCCGTGGTGAGGTAATTCATCGCCTGGTTGGCCAGGCAAGCCACCTGAACATCCAGCAATGCCATGTCCACATGCTGGCCGACACCAGCCTGATCACGATGGGCGAGGGCGGCCAGGATCGCCACGGTGGAGTACAGCCCGGTAAGAATGTCGGTCAGCGCCACACCCACCTTCATCGGGCCAGCACCTTCTTCACCTTCCGGGCGCCCGGTCAGGCTCATCAAGCCACCCAGCCCCTGGATCATGAAGTCGTAGCCAGCACGCTTGGCGTAAGGCCCGGTCTGCCCGAAGCCTGTGATCGAGCAATAGATAAGCTTGGGGTTCTCTGCCTTCAGGCTTGCATAGTCCAGCCCGTAGGCCGCCAGCCCACCCACCTTGAAGTTCTCGATGACGATATCCGACTTTGCCGCCAGCTCACGCACCAGGCGCTGGCCTTCCGGCTGGGTGAAGTCGATGGTCACCGAGCGCTTGTTGCGGTTGGCCGACAGGTAATAGGCCGCCTCGCTGGTGTTCTCGCCTTGCGCATCCTTGAGGAAGGGCGGGCCCCAGGCGCGAGTATCGTCCCCCGAACCCGGCCGCTCGACCTTGATGACGTCGGCCCCAAGGTCGGCGAGGATCTGTCCGCACCAAGGGCCGGCCAGCACGCGCGAAAGGTCTAGCACCCGCAGATGGGATAACGCCCCCATGGCCTGACTCCCTCTATTAGAAGAACGCCTGAATGCCGGTCTGCGCGCGACCGAGGATCAGCGCGTGGATGTCATGCGTACCTTCATAGGTGTTGACCACCTCCAGGTTGACCAGGTGACGCGCCACGCCGAATTCGTCGGAGATGCCATTGCCGCCCAGCATGTCACGGGCAAGCCGTGCGATATCCAGCGCCTTGCCGCAGGAGTTGCGCTTCATGAGCGAGGTGATTTCCACTGCCGCAGTGCCCTCGTCCTTCATCCGCCCAAGGCGCAGGCAGCCTTGCAGGCCCAGGGTGATCTCGGTCTGCATGTCGGCCAGCTTCTTCTGGATCAACTGGTTGGCCGCCAGTGGGCGCCCAAACTGCTTGCGGTCCAGGGTGTACTGGCGTGCGGTGTGCCAGCAGGACTCTGCCGCGCCCAGTGCACCCCAGGAGATGCCATAACGAGCCGAGTTCAGGCAGGTGAACGGGCCTTTCAGGCCGCGCACTTCAGGGAAGATGTTCTCCTCCGGCACGAACACGCTGTCCATGACGATTTCCCCGGTGATGGAGGCGCGCAGGCCGACCTTGCCGTGGATCGCCGGCGCGCTCAGGCCTTCCCAACCTTTCTCGAGGATGAAGCCGCGGATGTCGCCGGCATCGTCCTTGGCCCAGACCACGAAGACATCGGCGATGGGGCTGTTGGTGATCCACATCTTGCTGCCGCTCAGGCGATAGCCGCCATCGACCTTGCGTGCGCGGGTAATCATCGCACCGGGGTCGGAGCCGTGGTTCGGCTCGGTCAGGCCGAAGCAGCCGATCCATTCACCCGTGGCCAGCTTGGGCAGGTACTTCTGCTTCTGCGCCTCGCTGCCGAACTCGTTGATCGGCACCATCACCAGCGACGACTGCACGCTCATCATCGAGCGGTAACCGGAATCGATGCGCTCCACCTCGCGGGCAATCAGCCCGTAGCACACGTAGTTCAGGCCGCTGCCGCCATACTCCACCGGAATGGTCGCGCCCAGCAGGCCGACTTCGCCCATCTCGCGGAATATCGCAGGGTCGGTCTGCTCGTGGCGGAACGCCTCGATCACGCGCGGGGCCAACTTGTCCTGGGCGAACTGATAAGCGCTGTCACGCACCATGCGCTCTTCTTCAGTGAGCTGCTGGTCGAGCAGCAGCGGGTCGATCCAGTTGAAGCTTGCTTTACCGGCCATGAACGAAATCCTCGAAGTGGGTGGTCGTTACTCGTGCATTGATCCTAGGCCCGATCGGGCGAAGGGACAAACGAGGATTGCGCACTGATTAGTGCTATTTTCTCACTCCGAGAACCACCAAATTGGCATTTCAAGCCAGCTACGAGTGAGGTTGACGTACATGCGCCGCAAGATCCCCAGCACCACGGCCTTGGTCTGCTTCGAAGCGGCAGCGCGGCACGAGAGCTTTACCAAGGCTGCGCAGGAGCTTGCACTGACCCAGGGCGCCGTCTGTCGGCAAATCGGCGGCCTGGAAGACTTCCTCAATGTCGAGCTGTTCCGCCGCTCGCGCCGGGGCGTGAAACTGACCGAGGCCGGGCTTTCCTACAGCCGCCAGGTGGCCGCGCAGCTGGATGCCGTAGAGCGCGACACCTTGTCGGTGATGCGCCAGCAGGGCGCCAACGTGATCGAACTGGCCGTCGTACCCACGTTCGGCACCCAATGGCTGCTGCCACGTTTGAAGGATTTCCAGCAACGCCACCCCGAGGTCACCGTCAACCTCACCAACCGCACGCGCCCGTTCCTGTTCGCCGACACCGCTTTCGATGCCGCCATCTACTTTGGCGATGCCGACTGGTCTGGCACCCAGTCGCATCGGCTAATGGGCGAAAACCCGGTGCCGGTGTGCAGCCCGGCATTGCTGGCCGGGCAGGGCGTGCTGAACGCCGAGCGCATCGCCGAACTACCGCTGCTGCAACAGACCACCCGGCCCTATGCCTGGCGGCAGTGGTTCGACAGTCTGGGGATGAGTGTCGAGCACGACATGGCCGGGCCGCGCTACGAACTGTTTTCCATGCTTGCCCAGGCCGCCATGCATGAAATGGGAATCGCGCTGATCCCGCCGTTCCTGATACAGCGCGAGTTGCAGGAGGGTAGGTTGGTGGTCGCCAACAGACATGCGCTGGCCAGTGACAAGGCCTACTATTTGATGATTCCAGAGCGCAAGGTCGAGTCCGCCTCGCTACGTGCGTTTCGCGATTGGCTGGTGGCCCAGGCCACCGACTACACCTCGAAGAACTAGCGCAGGGCAGCAAAAGCTGACTCCGTAGTTAATTGTTTTCAACACCTACAGATGAATGTATTTGTCGCGAATACATAAACTGTTCCGTCGCTTCTTAAAAACCCTATCAACCCTAGTAACTGCGCGGCTTTGCGGCTTATTTTGCGACATTCACCACGTCACCCGCGAAAACAGCCAAAAATTTTTGATTTTTTCTCCTAAGCTCCCAATAGCGCGTGTTTGACGGCCCGAAAGCAGTTGCTTGCGACAAGTGGTCACAGGGTGACTTGTAGTTTTAAGTTCGTTTCGCTTCAGAACCGGTTGAAGCCCTCCGGGTTCGTCTGCAAAATGCTTCGCCCGTGCTGAACGGCCGCTCCAGCCGCACCATCCGAAGTGCGCTGGCTTAAACAAAGACAAAAGGTCACCGCAGGAGAAAAGTCGTGCACATTGGTGTTCCTCTCGAGACGCAGGCGGGTGAGACAAGGGTTGCCGCGACCCCCGAAACCATCAAGAAGTGGGTGGGCCAGGGCCATCAGGTCACGGTCGAGCGCGGAGCGGGCCTGAAGGCCAGCATTCCGGACAGCGCCTACGAGGCCGTCGGCGCATCCCTGGGCGATGCAGGCGACGCCTTTGGCGCGCAGTTGGTGCTCAAGGTGGTCGCACCCAACGACCAGGAGCTGACCCGCATCAACGCCGGCAGCGTGCTGGCAGGCATGCTCAACCCCTTCAACAATGAACTGATCGCCAAGATGGCCGAGCGCGGCATCACCGCCTTCGCCCTCGAGGCCGCGCCCCGTACCTCGCGCGCCCAAAGCCTGGACGTGCTGTCGTCCCAGGCCAACATCGCCGGTTACAAGGCGGTGCTGCTGGCCGCTCATCACTACCCACGCTTCATGCCCATGCTGATGACTGCCGCCGGCACCGTGAAGGCCGCCCGCGTGCTGATTCTCGGCGCTGGCGTTGCTGGCCTTCAGGCCATCGCCACGGCCAAGCGCCTGGGTGCGGTGATCGAAGCCTCGGACGTGCGCCCGGCGGTGAAGGAGCAGATCGAGTCGCTGGGTGCCAAGTTCCTCGACGTGCCTTACGAGACCGACGAGGAGCGCGAATGCGCCGAGGGCGTTGGCGGTTACGCGCGCCCCATGCCGGCCAGCTGGATGCAACGCCAGGCCCAGGCCGTGCACGAGCGCGCCAAGCAGGCCGACATCGTCATCACCACCGCGCTGATTCCCGGGCGCAAGGCGCCGACGCTGCTTAGCGCCGAAACCGTCGCGCAGATGAAACCCGGCTCGGTGGTCATCGATCTGGCGGCAGCCCAAGGTGGCAACTGCCCACTGACCGTCGCCGACCAGGTGGTGGTGGCCCACGGGGTGACCCTGGTCGGGCCGACCAACCTGCCGGCCCAGGTCGCAGCGGACGCCTCGGCGCTGTACGCGCGCAACCTGCTGGACTTCACGAAGCTGCTGTTCGACAAGGACGGCGCACTGGTGATCAACCTCGAAGACGACATCGTCGCCGCGTGCCTGATGTGCCGCGACGGCCAGGTCGTGCGCAAGAACGGCTGAGGAGCACGACAATGGAAGACCTGCTGATTTCCGACGGCATCTACAACCTGATCATCTTCGTGCTGGCCATCTACGTCGGCTACCACGTGGTGTGGAACGTCACCCCGGCGCTGCACACGCCACTGATGGCCGTCACCAACGCCATCTCGGCGATCGTCATCGTCGGCGCCATGCTGGCGGCGGCGCTGACCGTGACCCCGGCCGGCAAGCTGATGGGCACCCTGGCCGTAGCCCTGGCGGCGGTGAATGTGTTCGGTGGCTTCCTGGTCACCCGGCGCATGCTTGAGATGTTCAAGAAGAAAAACAAGAACGAGGCGCAGAAGTAAGCATGAGCATGAATCTGGTAACCCTTCTTTACCTGGTCGCCTCGGTCTGCTTCATCCAGGCGCTCAAGGGGCTGTCGCACCCGACCACCTCGCGGCGGGGCAATGTGTTCGGCATGCTCGGCATGGCCATCGCCATGCTCACCACCATTGGCCTCATCTATAAGCTTGGGGCGGAACTCGCGACTGCTGGCATTGGCTACGTGATCCTCGGCCTGCTGATCGGCGGCACCGCAGGCTCGATCATGGCCAAGCGCGTCGAGATGACCAAGATGCCGGAACTGGTCGCCTTCATGCACAGCATGATCGGCCTGGCCGCCGTGTTCATCGCCATCGCCGCAGTACTGGAGCCGCAGTCGCTGGGCATCGTCGCCAGCATCAGCGACCCGATCCCCACCGGCAACCGCCTGGAACTGTTCCTCGGCGCAGCCATTGGCGCCATCACCTTCTCCGGTTCGGTGATCGCCTTCGGCAAGCTGTCGGGCAAGTACAAGTTCCGCCTGTTCCAGGGGGCACCGGTACAGTTCGCTGGCCAGCACAAGCTGAACCTGATCCTGGGCATCACCACTATCGCCTTGGGCCTGTTGTTCACCTTCACCGGCCATTACAGCGCCTTCACCCTGATGCTGGCCCTGGCCTTCATCATGGGCGTACTGATCATCATCCCGATCGGCGGCGCCGACATGCCGGTGGTGGTGTCGATGCTCAACAGCTATTCGGGCTGGGCGGCGGCAGGAATCGGCTTCTCGCTGAACAACTCGATGCTGATCATTGCCGGCTCCCTGGTGGGCTCCAGCGGTGCGATCCTCTCGTACATCATGTGCAAGGCGATGAACCGTTCGTTCTTCAACGTCATCCTCGGCGGCTTCGGCGGCGATACCGACGCAGGCGCCGCCACCGGCAGCAAGGAACAGCGCCCGGTGAAATCCGGCTCGGCCGACGATGCGACCTTCCTCTTGAGCAACGCCGACAGTGTGATCATCGTGCCCGGCTACGGCCTGGCGGTGGCCCGCGCCCAGCATGCGCTCAAGGAGCTGACCGAGAAGCTGGTGCACAACGGTGTGACCGTGAAGTACGCGATCCACCCGGTGGCCGGGCGTATGCCGGGCCATATGAACGTGCTGCTGGCCGAAGCCGAGGTGCCCTACGACCAGGTGTTCGAGATGGAGGACATCAACGCCGAGTTTGGCCAGGCCGACGTGGTACTGGTGCTGGGCGCCAACGACGTGGTCAACCCGGCGGCGAAGAACGACCCCAAGTCGCCGATCGCCGGCATGCCGATTCTCGAGGCGTTCAAGGCCAAGACCATCATCGTCAACAAGCGCTCCATGGCCAGTGGCTATGCGGGGCTGGATAACGAACTGTTCTACCTGGACAAGACCATGATGGTGTTCGGGGATGCCAAGAAGGTGATCGAGGACATGGTCAAGGCCGTGGAGTGATCGGCTGATCTGAAAAAACGCTTCTCTATATAGAAGGCCCCAGGAAGCACTTTCCTGGGGCCTTCTCGTTTCCATGATCCAGATCAACGGCTCTATTTCCAGCCTTCCCCTACGACCATGGTCGCGGGACGTGGCGCAAGCGATAACACTAGACTGCGCACCAGTAGCCTAAGTAGCCCGAGATAACACCCCATGTACCGTGATCGTATCCGCTTGTCCTCCCTGCACAGCAAGGTAATGAGTGCGGCTGATGCCGCTGGCCTGATCGAGGACGGCATGACCGTCGGCATGAGCGGCTTCACCCGCGCCGGCGAAGCCAAGGCCGTTCCCCATGCACTGGCCGAGCGCGCCAGGCAGTCGCCGCTGAAGATCAGCCTGATGACCGGCGCGAGCCTTGGCAACGACCTGGACAAGCAGCTTACCGAAGCCGGCGTACTGGCCCGACGCATGCCGTTCCAGGTGGACAGCACCCTGCGCAAGGCGATCAACGATGGCCAGGTGATGTTCATCGACCAGCACCTCTCGGAAACCGTCGAGCAGCTGCGCAACAAACAACTGACCCTGCCGGACATCGCGGTCATCGAGGCGGTGGCGATCACCGAGCAAGGTCATATCGTGCCGACCACCTCGGTGGGCAACTCGGCCAGCTTCGCGATTTTCGCCAAGCAGGTCATCGTCGAGATCAACCTGTCGCACAACGCCAACCTCGAAGGCCTGCACGACATCTATATCCCTACCTACCGCCCGACTCGCACGCCGATCCCGCTGGTGAAGGTGGATGACTGCATCGGTAGCAACGCGATTCCGATCGACCCAGCGAAGATCGTCGGCATCGTCATCAGCAACCAGCCGGACTCGCCGTCCACTGTGCTGCCTGCCGATGACGAAACCCAGGCCATCGCCGACCACCTCATCGGGTTCTTCAAAAGCGAAGTGGCAGCAGGGCGCATGACCAACCAGCTCGGCCCGTTGCAGGCTGGCGTCGGCACCATTGCCAACGCGGTGCTCAGCGGCTTGATCGACTCGCCCTTCGAGAACCTGACCATGTACTCGGAAGTGCTTCAGGACTCTGCCTTCGACCTCATGGATGCCGGTAAGCTGAGCTTCGCTTCAGGCAGTTCGATCACCCTGTCGACACGCCGCAATGCCGAGGTGTTCGGCAACCTGGAGCATTACAAGCACAAGCTGGTGCTGCGCCCGCAGGAAATCTCCAACCACCCGGAGGTGGTACGTCGCCTGGGGATCATCGGCATCAATACGGCGTTGGAGTTCGACCTGTATGGCAACGTCAACTCCACCCACGTGTGCGGCACGCGGATGATGAACGGCATTGGTGGCTCCGGCGACTTCGCCCGCAACGCGCACCTGGCGGTGTTCGTCACCAAGTCGATCGCCAAGGGGGGCGCCATTTCCAGCGTGGTGCCGATGGTCAGCCATGTGGACCACACCGAGCATGACGTGGACATCCTGGTGACCGAGCAGGGCCTGGCGGACTTGCGCGGCCTGGCGCCACGCGAGCGAGCCCGGGCGATCATCGACAACTGTGTGCACCCGGATTACCGCGCGGCGTTGAACGACTACTTCGAGCGGGCCTGCCAACGAGGGGGGCATACGCCGCACATTCTGCGCGAGGCCCTGAGCTGGCACGAGAATCTGGAAGAAAGTGGCCGCATGTTGGCGGGCTGATCTGGCCTCTGCGTAGACTGTACCGGTCTATTCGCGGGCAAGCCCGCTCTTACAAGGTCCTCACTGAACCTGTAGGAGCGGGCTTGCCCGCGAATTGCGTCAACACTGTATTTCGATCAACCTGAACAGCCAGAACCGACTCAACCAAAAACTGTTCCACTGTACCGCTAAAAACCCCGACCCCAGCTTGAACAACCCCGCCTCCCGATCAAAAACGCACCAATTCCGCGCAGACCAGTACAGTTACGCCAATTACAGGTGCAACAGTGTCGTTACACAGTTAACTGAGCTATCGCATTACTGCCGAACTGTATCTACTGTTATGGACGGCAGAGGAGGATCATGGGCACCAGTTAAACAACTCCCTAATCCCGCCATAAGCGGAAGGATGACACATCATGGAACGTACCCTCAGTTCCGGTCTGGTTTTCGAAAGCAACGTTCAAACTAACGCCTCTATGCCGCTGCGCGCGCTGTCGACCCTGCTGCTGTGGCAGCGTCGCCTGGCCAGCCGCCGTCAACTGGCTCGCCTGGACGCCCGCCTGCTGGCTGACGCCGGTATCAGCGAAGCCCAGCGTTACCAAGAGCTGAGCAAGCCTTTCTGGCGTTAAGCTCCGGCTCGCCGGCTACGGCCGGCACCGCGAATTCTCAAAACCCGTCGCAGGGAACTGCGACGGGTTTTTTGCTTCCAAGGTGCCGCGTTTGACGCGTTCCAATGCCAAAGCTATACAGTTTTATATTTACAACTTAAGACCGTAACAGTTTGCCCAAGGCACTGACTTCACATGCGGAAACAAACCCACGTGATACGCTTGCCTGAATGACCTGTTAAAAAACATAACGTGAAGCACCACGTAAGCGTGCGAACCACCAGAACCACCCAGCAGGAGCCCTCCGACCATGTCCCGTAAATATCTGCATCTGCTTGGCGCCGCCACGCTGCTGGCCCTGGCCGGTACCGCCCACGCCACAAGCTTCGTCGTGACCACCGATGCCGTCGTCGGCGCTGTCGCCGCTACCACCGATGCCACTTCCGACGTGACCTCTTCGCTGCGCGACGACAAGATCGTCCAGGCCGCCCGTGACGACGCTGCCAGCTTCGTCGGCAGCCAAGGTGCGATCCGCGGGGCGAAACTGGAAAGCGCGTTCCTGCACATCCGCCAGCAGTTACCGGCACTGCAAGCCAGCGACACGCAACTGGCCCAGGCCATCCTGGCACTTTGAACCCTTCCACGTGGCCCGGGTGACGCATTTTCAGCGTGCCCGGGCGCACCTAGCTGCCTGGAAAAAGCCTCTAGACCCATGCGTTATCTGTTGCCATCGTTCTTCGCCATCATCGCCGCCACGGGCACTGCCCATGCCATGGATGTCACCACCCAGAGCCTGGTGGTCAGCGGCTACGTCACCAGCAAGGTGACCACCGCGCCGTTCGATCGCAAACTGGTGTTGCGCGCGCGCAGCGACGCGGCTGCATTCGTTGCCAGCGAAGGGCAGATACGCGGCGCACGCCTGGAGGCCGCGCTGGATTCGCTACGCCACGCCAACCCTGGGCTATCTGTCGGCGACCTTGAACTGGCAGAAGCAATTCTCGTCCAATGAACACACCTGACTCCCTGTATTCTTCGGAGATGCTCCATGCGTAAACCGCTGATCGCCGCCACCCTCGGCATGTTGCTGCTGGCCGACCTGGCCCACGCGCAAACCCTGGTGGCCACCAGCAATATCATCGTGCGTGCCTTCGGCCGCTCGATCGACTTCACGTCCGACACCACGACCTCCATCCGCGACTCCAAGGTCGTGCAGGAAGCCCGCGACGCCGCCGCCAGTTTCGTCGCCAGCCGTGGCGACATCCGTGGCGCACAACTGCAAGCCGCGTTCGAGACCCTGCGCGAGCGTGTTCCCGAAGCCCGCGACGCCAGCGACCAGGTATTGGCCGAAGCCATCCTCGCCCTGTGAAGCGCGCGCGTGCCTGGCTGCTCGGCTGCGCCCTGACGCTGCTCGGCACGCCCGCCCTGGCCGACCTGCAACTCGAGTTGCAGACGGCCGACCTCGACCCGCAACAGCAGCAAGCCACCCAGGCACTGCTCGACGAGGCGATGGCCAAGCTCCCCCCAGCCTTCAAGGCCAAGCTGGACCGCCGCGTGCGCGTCAGCTGGACCGACAATATGCCCGCCGATGCCTACGGCCAGGCTTCACCAGTCTCGACCCTCGACCTTAACCGCCGCCTGTTGCCGGGCCTGGTCGACGGCAGTGCCGCCCGCGAACGCACGCATCGCCCCCATGGCACGGTGCGCAACGAACTGCTGGCTACCGTGCTGCATGAGCTGACCCATATCTACGACCGCGCCCGCCTGTGGCCCTCCGCCGAGCGCCAGCTGATCGCCCGCTGCAAGCGCCACGAAGGCAGCCTGGGCGCCATCGGCCTGCCCGCACAGTGCCGTGGCCAGGGCGAACGCCGTTTCACCCTGAGCGACGACCCCCGCCTGCTCGACCTGGCCGGCTGGCCGCAGTACGTTGGCCGCCGCGGCGAACGCGAGCAGCACAACGGCCAGCTGGTGCGCAGCCCGGACAGCTACGAGCTGAGCAGCCCCAAGGAGTTCATTGCGGTCAACATGGAGTATTTCCTCCTCGACCCAAGCTACGCCTGCCGCCGCCCGGCGCTGAACCAATACCTGCGCGAGCACTTCGGCTGGGCGCCGCCCCAGGACACTTGCGCCAAAGGCCTGCCGTTCCTCAACGCCGGCAACGACTTCGCCCGCCAGCCGCTGGGTGAGATCGACCCGGAGCGGGTCTACGAAGTGGACTACCTACTGGCCGAGGCCAACCAGAACTGGGTCAGCCGCTGGGGCCACAGCATGCTGCGCCTGGTGATCTGCGCCCCTGGCCGTCCACGCGGCCCAGACTGCCGCCTGGACCTCGACCAGCACCTGGTGCTGTCGTACCGCGCTTTCGTCAACGATGTGCAACTGTCCAGCTGGGACGGCCTGACCGGCGCCTACCCATCGCGTCTGTTCGTGCTGCCGCTGGGCCAGGTGATCGACGAATACACCAAGACCGAGCTGCGCAGCCTGGCGTCAGTGCCGCTCAAGCTCGACCGCACGCAGGTCGAGGACCTGGTGCGCCAGGCCGCCGAGATGCACTGGGGCTATGACGGCAACTACTACTTCCTGTCCAACAACTGCGCGGTGGAAACCCTGAAGCTGATGCGCAGCGGCACCGCCGACCGGCGCTTGGTCGACCTCGACGCGATCATGCCCAACGGCCTGCTGGAGGTGCTCAAGGGCCGCGGCCTGGCCGACACTCGCGTGCTCGACGACCGCCGCGAAGCACTGCGCCTGGGTTACCTCTTCGACTCCTACCGTGACCGCTACCAGGCGATGTTCGACGTGCTGAAGAAACAGCTGCCAATCAAGGAAACCGCCGTGGAGGACTGGCTGGCACTGGACGCCGAGCAGCGCCGTCCGTGGTTCCCCAAGGCCGACCTGCGTACCAGCGCAGCGTTGTTGCTGCTCGAGCAGGCCAGCCTGCGCCGCCAGCTGTTATTGGCCCAGGACGAAGTCAAGCAGCGCTACCTGAATGCCACGGCGTTGAAGGACGGCACGGTCGACAAGGCCAACGAGACCCTGCAGCAGATGCTGGCCAACAGCGGCTTCCTCAGTCGCCCGGCGGAACTGCTCGAAAGCACCGGCTATGGCCTGCCGCAACCCCAGGAGCGGGTGCATCTGGAACAGGTGAGCAAGGAGCGCCAGGCCCAGTTGCTGCGCCTGAGCACCGACCTGGACAAGGAAGTGCGGGCCTTGCTGGAGCCCAAGCGGGCGCAGGAGATCTCGGCGATCGAAGCCAATGTGAAGCAGGTTGGTGAGCACCTGCGGGCCTTGCACAAGGCGGCTGGGGGGTTGCAGTTGCCCTGACAGGTGCTCTGGCGCCTGGTCCGGCCTATTCGCGGGCAAGCCCGCTCCTACAGGGTTCGGTGCAATACTTGTAGGAGCGGGCTTGCCCGCGAATAGGCCGGCACAACCACCATCACCCTCACAACCGCTCCCCCAACTCCCCAGGCAAATCCTCATCCAGATGCAACCAAGGCAACCGGGTACCCACCCAGATATGCCGGTTGGGCCGCACATCCTCCGGCCGGTCCAGCGTCGCCACCGTCACATCGATACTCTGCGGGCTATGCTCGGTCACCAACGCCACATGTGCACCACAGCGCCCACAGAAATACCGCCTGCAACTGGCCGGCGCGACATAGCACTGCGCCTCTTCGTTCAGCCATTGGAAATCCCCCAGGGCCAAGGTGACCCAGGTCACCACCGGCGCCCCGCTGACCCGCCGACAGATCGTGCAGTGGCAATGGGCAACATCTGTCAGCGCCCCGCGCAACCGATACCGCAGGCCACCACAGTGGCAACCGCCTTCATGCACCTGCGTCATGGCACCTACCTCCCGTCGCCTTCATCACGCCGAAAGCTGGCTGAAAGCTTCCCCGCCTAGGATAGCCCCACCACCGGCAACAGACCGGCCAGCCAGGGCACCCGGAAATTTCCGCGCCCGGCCCAATCAACAACAACAATGGTGATACCGATGTTTTCCTGTGCCCGCCTTCCTGCAATGTCCCTCCGGCTACCCCACGCACAGCGCCTGACGCGCTGACACGCCCGAATCGCCCGCCCTTTCGCCGCGCCACGCCTGGAGTACCGCCATGCTGACTTTCCTTGGCTTTGCCATGGTTCTTTCGTTCATGTACCTGATCATGACCAAGCGCCTTTCGGCCTTGATCGCGCTGATCCTGGTACCAATCCTGTTCGCCCTGTTCGGCGGCTTCTACAGCGACATCGGCCCGATGATGCTGCAAGGCATCAGCAAGCTCGCGCCCACCGGCGTGATGCTGATGTTCGCCATTCTCTATTTCGCCCTGATGATCGATTCCGGCCTGTTCGACCCGGCCGTGCGCCAGATCCTCAAGCTGGTCAAGGGCGATCCGCTGAAGGTTTCGGTCGGCACCGCAGTGCTGGCCCTGGTGGTGTCGCTCGACGGTGACGGCGCCACCACCTACATGATCTGCTGCGCCGCCATGCTGCCGCTGTACAGCCGCCTGGGCATGAGCCCACGGATCATGGCTGGCCTGATCATTTTGGCCGGCGGGGTGATGAACATGACCCCCTGGGGCGGCCCGACCGCCCGCGCCGCCAGCGCCCTGCACGTCGACCCGTCGGACATCTTCGTGCCGATGATCCCGGCCATGGCCTTCGGCGTGCTGGCGATCCTCGCCATCGCCTATATGTACGGCAAGCGCGAACGTGCCCGCCTGGGCGAGCTGCACCTGCCCACCGACGACATCGACCACAGCGAAATCAGCGTGTCGCAGTTCCCTGAAGCGCGTCGTCCGAAGCTGATCTGGTTCAACGGCGCCCTCACTGCCGTACTGATGGTGGCGCTGATCGCTGGCGTGCTGCCGCTGCCGGTGCTGTTCATGATCGCCTTCAGCATCGCGATGATCGTCAACTACCCTTGCCTGCAACAGCAGAAGGACCGCATCGCCGCCCACGCCGGTAGCGTCCTGGCCGTCACCGGCCTGATCTTCGCCGCAGGTATCTTCACCGGCATCCTGTCGGGCACCGGCATGGTCGAGGCCATGTCCAAGAGCCTGCTGGCGGTGATTCCGGATGCGCTCGGCCCTTACCTGGCAGTCATCACTGCGATCGTCAGCATGCCGTTCACCTTCTTCATGTCCAACGACGCCTTCTACTACGGCGTGCTGCCGGTGCTGTCGGAAGCGGCCGCCCACTACGGCATCACCCCGGTGGAAATGGCCCGCGCGTCGATCGTCGGCCAGCCGGTACACCTGCTGAGCCCACTGGTACCCTCCACCTACCTGCTGGTAGCGTTGGCCGGTATCGAATTTGGCGATCACCAGCGCTTCACCCTCAAGTGGGCAGTGCTGGTGTGCCTGTGCATAATGTTCGCCGCCTTGCTGATGGGGATTTTCCCGCTGTTCAGCAGTCTGTAAGCAAAGAGCATCCCTCCGCGATGCGTCCTACACTCGGGCGCATCGCCATTATCGTTCGAAGGAATACACATGGAATGGCTGACCAGCCCGGAAATCTGGGTTGCCTTTTTCACCCTCACCGCACTTGAGATCGTGCTGGGGATCGACAACATCATCATGATCTCGATCCTGGTCAGCCGCATGCCCAAGCACCTGCAGCCGCGCACGCGGATCTTCGGCCTGGCGCTGGCGATGGTCACGCGCATCCTGCTGCTGCTGTCGATCACCTGGGTGATGCGCCTGACCGCCGATTTGTTCGTCGTCTTCGGCCAGGGTATTTCCGGTCGCGACCTCATCCTGTTCTTCGGTGGCCTGTTCCTGCTGTGGAAAAGCTCGCAAGAGATCTACCACGGCCTGGAAGGCGAGGACGAGCAAAGCGAGGAGCCCAAGGGCGCGGGTGGCAAGTTCTTCTACACCATCATCCAGATCGCCATTATCGACATCGTGTTCTCCCTGGACTCGGTGATCACGGCGGTGGGCATGGTGTCCCATGTGCCGGTGATGGTCGCGGCGATCATCGTCGCGGTGCTGGTGATGATGCTGTGCGCCGGGACCATCAGCGACTTCATCGACAAGCACCCGTCGCTGAAAATGCTCGCGCTTTCGTTCCTGATCGTCGTGGGTACCGTGCTGATCGCCGAGGCGTTCGATGTGCATGTACCGAAGGGCTATGTGTACTTCGCCATGGCCTTCTCGCTGGCGGTGGAGGCGATCAACATCAAGATGCGCACTGCCATGGCACGCAAGCAAGGCAAGGATCACGATCCGGTGAAACTGCGCAAGGACATTCCGGGTCAGTAAGACCAGGCAGCGTGGAAAGGGCCCTTCGGGGCCTTTTTCGTTTGTGCTGCCCGGACCCGGAAGTTATTACAGAAATGTTTCAAATAAATGCCCGCCATGCCAAGCTGGCGGCAACCGCGCAAAGCAACTAAAGCTTCAGTGAGCACTGACAAAACCGCCCACCCCCGGGCCAGGCTCACGGCGATACCCATTGGCCCTGCATGGGGCACGTAAAAGGGGGCTCGACCATGCTGACCCTGCTCAACCTGCTCTCCGCCGTGGCCCTGCTGGTGTGGGGCACGCACATCGTGCGCACCGGCATCCTGCGGGTGTACGGCTCGAACCTGCGCCGGGTGCTCAGCCAGAACATGAACCGCCGGCCCTTGGCATTCATCGCCGGCATCGTCGTCACCGCCATGGTGCAAAGCAGCAACGCCACGGCCATGCTGGTCACCTCCTTCGTCGGCCAGGGCCTGATGGCCATGACCCCGGCCCTGGCGATCATGCTCGGTGCCGATGTCGGTACCGCGTTGATGGCGCGGGTGCTGACCTTCGACCTGTCGTGGCTGTCGCCGCTGCTGGTGTTCATCGGCGTGATCTTCTTCCTCTCGCGCAAGCAGACCCGCCTCGGCCAACTGGGCCGTGTGGCCATCGGCCTGGGCCTGATCATCCTGGCCTTGGAGCTGATCGTGCAGGCGGCGGCGCCCATCACCCACGCCCAGGGCGTGAAAGTGCTGTTCGCCTCGCTCACCGGCGACATCCTGCTCGACGCCCTGGTCGGCGCGCTGTTCGCCATGATTTCCTACTCCAGCCTGGCTGCCGTGCTGCTCACCGCCACCCTGGCCGGTGCCGAACTCATCAGCCTGCCGGTGGCGATCGGCCTGGTGGTCGGCGCCAACATCGGCAGCGGCCTGTTGGCGTTCATCAGCACCAGCATGCAGAACGCCGCTGGCCGTCGCGTAGCCCTGGGCAGCCTGCTGTACAAGCTGATCGGCCTGGTGTTGATCATCCCGGTGCTGCACCCGCTGGTGGACTGGATGGACTCGCTGAGCTTCAGCCCGCAGGAGCTGGTGATCGGCTTTCACCTGCTCTACAACACCCTGCGCTGCCTGCTGATGCTGCCGACGGTCAAGCCCATGGGGCGGCTGTGCAGTACCCTGCTGCCGGAGCGAGCCAACGGCAATGGCCAGGTTCACCCGCGCCACCTCGACCCTTCCGCCCTCGGTACTCCCAGCCTGGCGCTGGCCAATGCCGCGCGCGAAACCCTGCGCCTGGGCGATATCGTCGACAGCCTGCTCGAAGCCATGCTCGGCGCCCTGCGCGGCACCCAGACCGCCTTGCCGCAACAGGTGCGGGCGCTGGGCGAAGACGCCGAAGCGCTGTACAGCGCCATCAAGCTGTACCTGGCGCAGATGACCCGCGAAGACCTCAGCGACGCGGAAAACCGGCGCTGGGCCGAAATCATCGAACTGGCGATCAACCTCAAGCTGGCCAGCGACCTGATCGAACGCATGCTGCGCAAGGTGCAGCAGCAGAAAACCTCGCAACGTCGCGAATTCTCGCAAGTTGGCCTGGAGGAACTGACCGGCCTGCAAGAACAGCTGCTGGCCAACCTGCGCCTGGGCCTGTCGGTGTTCCTCAGCGCCGACCCGCAGAGCGCGCACCTGTTGCTGCGCGAAAAACGTCGTTTTCGCGCCCAGGAACGACGCCTGGCGCACGCCCATGTCAGCCGTCTGCAACGTAAAGTGGTGCAGAGTATCGAAACCAGTTCACTACACTTGGAGCTGATCGCCGACATGAAGCGGTTGAACTCTTTGTTCTGCAGCAGTGCCTATGTGGTACTGGGCGGCTCCGACACCGGTGGCCTGCTGCTCGACAGCGTGCCGGACGAAGCCCGCCAGCCCTGACTCGCGTCGCCCTCTTCACCTCAACCCAAGGAACTGCCCGGAAGCTCGCCATGCGTTGCCTGACGTTCATTTGCCTCGTACTTTGCAGCCTCCCGTCCCTGGCCCTGGACCGCTCCAGGGTCGAGGGCTACCTGCTGCCCAATGGCCTGCAGGTGATCATGAAGTCGGGCTACGAGCGCGACCATGTTTCGATCCGCCTGGTGGTGGGCGTGGGCCTGGACGACTTCGACTGCCAGCAGCGCGAGCTGCCGCACCTGCTGGAACACCTGCTGTTCAGCGGCATCGACGAAACCGGCGAGGGCGGCCTGGAAGAGCGTATGCAGGCCCTGGGCGGGGAGTGGAACGCCTTCACCAGCAGCGCCGACACCACCTTCGTGATCGAGGCCCCGGCGCGCAACCAGCGCAAGGTGCTCGACCTGCTGCTGGCGGCCATCCGCGACACGCGCATCGATGCCAAGGCCCTGGCCACGGCCAAGACCATCATCGAGCGTGAGGACGGCGGCCACTACGGCCACCTGCAACGCTGGCTCGACCGCCAGGACATCGGCAACCGCGCCAGTGACCAACTGGCCGTGGAGCTGGGCCTGAAGTGCCCGGAACGCTCCGACCTCGACGACATGACCCTCGCCCAGGTCAAGGACCTGCGCGAGCACTTCTACGCTGCCAACAACATGAGCCTGATCGTGGTCGGCGGCCTCGACCGCCTGCTGCCGGCCTACCTGGAGCGCACCTACGGCGAGCTGCCAGCCACCGAACCGGGCGAGCGCCGCGACCTGGAAACCATCACCCAGCAGGCCGAGCAACGCCGCGAGCTGACCCGCGGCTGGCTGGGCGATAACGTCAAGCTGCACTGGCTGTTCATCGAGCCGGTGCTGGAGGAAGGGCACGACCAGACCCTGGAGCTGCTATCGCGCTACCTCGACTGGGCGCTGTACGACCAGCTGCGCCTGCGCAATGGCCTGTCCTACGGGCCCTCGGCTGCGCGCGAGAGCTTTGGCGACAGCGGCATGCTCAGCCTCAATGCCGACCTGGAACGCCAAGACGTGGATGCCGCGGTGAAGGTAATGCAGCAACTGTTCGACCAGCTGAAGAAAAACGGCCTGGACCCGGACACCTTCGCCCGCCTCAAGGAAGCGGCCATCGCCCGCGAAAGCTGGACCAGCCAGGGCAACAGCGCGCTGGCCGACTATTACTGGGGGGCGCTCAACGACTACCAGGATGGCGTGTTCAGCGACCCGATCCGCAAGCTGCGCCAGGTCAGCCTGAAGCAGGCCAACGATGCCTTGCGCGAACTGCTCAAGAGCCCAGGTTACCTGCGTATCGAAAAACCGCTGCTCGGTTATGACGAGCTGTACGGGCTGGTGGCCGTGGTGCTCGGGCTGGTACTCGCTGCAGGCTTAATCCGGCGGCGGCGCAAACATGCCGATCGACCCAGCGGCGCTACACGCGAGACCTGATTCGGCGGTATTCTTTACGCCGACACCCTGACCGTCGCCGCCACCCCGGTGCCGCACGCCGAGATCCTCGAGTTCGTGAAGCCGCAACTGGCGAAAGAGGGCGTGGAGCTG
>NZ_JBNNVR010000098.1:0-19265 GCF_050280645.1 Pseudomonas sp. NPDC089554 | reverse complement strand
GGTCGCGGCAAGGCCGAACTCGCTGTCGTTGGCCAGCTCCACCGCATGCTCAACCGTGGCTCGTTCATGGTCATCCAGGACATGACCGGACGCATCCAGGTCTACGTCAACCGCAAGACCCTGCCGGAAGAGACCCTGGCGGCGGTCAAGACCTGGGACCTGGGTGACATCATCAGCGCCGAAGGCACCCTGGCCCGCTCCGGTAAGGGCGACTTGTACGTCGAGATGACCGATGTGCGTTTGCTGACCAAGTCGCTGCGCCCGCTGCCCGACAAGCACCACGGCCTGACCGACACCGAGCAGCGCTACCGCCAGCGCTACGTCGACCTGATGGTCAACGAGGAAACCCGCCACACCTTCCGTGTGCGTTCGCAGGTGATCTCGCACATTCGCAAGTTCCTCATCGAGCGCGACTTCCTCGAAGTGGAAACCCCGATGCTGCAAACCATCCCTGGCGGCGCCGCAGCCAAGCCGTTCGAAACCCACCACAACGCCCTGGACATGGCCATGTTCCTGCGTATCGCGCCGGAGCTGTACCTCAAGCGCCTGGTGGTCGGTGGTTTCGAGAAAGTCTTCGAGATCAACCGCAACTTCCGTAACGAAGGCGTCTCGACCCGGCACAACCCCGAGTTCACCATGCTCGAGTTCTACCAGGCCTACGCCGACTACCGCGACAACATGGACCTCACCGAGGAACTGTTCCGCGAGCTGGCGCAGCTGGTGCTGGGCAGCACCGACGTGCCGTATGGCGACAAGGTGTTCCACTTTGGCGAGCCGTTCGCCCGCCTGTCGGTGTTCGACTCGATCCTCAAGTACAACCCCGAGCTGACTGCCGCCGACCTGCAGGACGTCGACCGCGCCCGTGACATCGCCAAGAAGGCCGGTGCCAAGGTGCTGGGCCACGAAGGCCTGGGCAAGCTGCAGGTGATGATTTTCGAAGAGCTGGTCGAGCACAAGCTGGAGCAGCCGCACTTCATTACCGAGTACCCGTTCGAAGTGTCGCCGCTGGCGCGTCGCAACGACGACAACCCGGCCGTCACCGACCGCTTCGAGCTGTTCATCGGTGGCCGTGAAATAGCCAACGCCTATTCCGAGCTCAACGATGCCGAAGACCAGGCCGAGCGCTTCCTGGCCCAGGTGGCCGAGAAGGACGCTGGTGACGACGAAGCCATGCACTATGATGCCGACTTCGTTCGCGCCCTGGAGTACGGCATGCCGCCGACCGCCGGTGAAGGCATCGGTATCGACCGCCTGGTGATGCTGCTGACCAACTCGCCATCGATCCGCGATGTGATCCTGTTCCCGCATATGCGCCCACAGGCTTGAGCCATGTGAACAAGCCGCCTTTCGAGGCGGCTTTTTCTTGCCTGGTTGTAGACCGTCCGAACCAAGAGGTGCCTTCCGTGACCCCCTCAAATGCCCAGCAAGGCGCCGCCGGTGTAGCCAACGCCGTTGCCGAGAATGTGCAGTACCAAGGCCGCAAGACCAGCCGCCAGGGCAGTGAGCAGCGACGCCAGCAGATCCTCGACGCGGCCATGCGCATCGTCGTGCGTGATGGCGTGCGTGGCGTGCGTCACCGCGCGGTGGCCGCCGAGGCGGGTGTGCCGTTGTCGGCCACCACCTACTATTTCAAGGACATCGAAGACCTGCTCGCCGACACCTTCGCCCAGTACGTCGAGCGCAGCGCCGCGTACATGGCCAAGTTGTGGGCCAACACCGAGGGTGTGCTGCGCCAGCTCCTGGCGCAGGGCGATGACAGCCCGCAGTCACGGGCGCGGCTGGCCGACGAGGTGGCGCGCATGACCGCCGACTATGTGATGCGCCAGTTGCACAACCGCCGCGACTTTCTGATGGCCGAGCAGGCCTTCCGCCAGGAGGCGCTGCTGTGTCCGCGCCTGGCCGGGCTGGTACAGGCCCATGAGCAGATCCTGCTGCATGGTGCACGGCAGATGCTGCAGGTGGTTGGCTCCCGCCAGCCAGAGCACGACGCCTTGGTGTTGACGGCCATCATCGAGCAGATGGAATATCAAGGGCTGCTCATAGAGGCGAACGCACAGGCCGATGGGCAGATGCTCGCTATTCTTACCCGGTACCTGCACTTGGTGCTGGCCGCGGAGTGAGGCGCGACCGAATTTTCAAGGAGAACCTGATGAAAGCCTGGCGTGTGCTGTTGTTGACCTTGTCGTTGCTGTCGCTTGGCGGCTGCCTGGTGACCTTCGACGAGCCGCTGGCCGGCAACCAGCAGGCGCCCAAGGCGCTGTTGGGCCAGTGGACCAGCAAGGACGCCTGGGGCCAGCCATTGAAGCTGGCGATCAGCCGCGCGGGCGGCCATACCTACAAGGCCGTGGCGCGTGCCCAGGGCAAGGCGCCCGAGGAATACACCTTCACCGTCGCCCAGCATGGCAACCGCTGGTACCTCTCGGCCGGGGTGCCCAAGCGCCTGGGCGGGAAGTTCCTGATCGGCGGCTTCGAGGTCGTCGATGGCAAGGAGCTGGTGGTCTATAACCTGGATGTCGAGCAGGTGCAGCAGGCGGTGGACAACAAGGAGCTCAGTGGGCGCAGCACCGAGGCGGTGGAAGACAATGGCCCTGGGGTCTTGATCGACAGCCCTGCCGAGCGGGTCCTGGCCTACCTGGACGACCCGGCCAACTCCGACCTGTTCGTCGAGGTGGCGCGCTTCCAGCGCGCGGGCAAATAACCGCGTCGGCCTTTTCGCGGGTAAACCCGCTCCTACAAGACCCGCGCTGAACCTGTAGGAGCGGGCTTGCCCGCGAAGAGGCCAGTACAGACACCGCAAGTCACTCAGGTCCAATCAAGGAGCCCCGGTGGACGAATACCAGCAGACCATACGCGCACTGTCCGACCGCATCGTCGCCGCGCAAACCCCCATCCGTGTGCTGGATGCGGTGAAGTGGGACGACAGCATCCGCCAGGGCTTCCTCAAGGCCAAGGGCAAGGAGCCACCCGCGGTGGATCGCGCCTACTACCAGGGCCGGCCTCTCTCGTTCGACTCCACAGCGGTTAAGGCCGAGTTCCAGAACATCGAGCGCGATATCACTCGCCAGCTCGGCCAGTTCAACCCGGTTGGGCAGATCATGCGGCGCATGTGCAAGGAATACCGCATGGTGGTGCGCATGCTCGAAGCACGTGGCACCGAGGATTTCGGCCTGATCTCCCAGGAACTCTACGGCGCCGCCTCCGATGCCTTCCACGCCGGCGACCCGACCCTGGCCGACCTGGGCCTGATGCTCTCGGACTACCTGAACAACATCGATGGCCGTGGCGACCTCAAGGACGAAGCCAAGAACCTCACCGCCAAGGAAGCCGTGGAAATTCTCCAGCGCCGACTGAACAAGGTGTTCGGCGAGGCCGAGGAAACCATCCGCGTGTTCGAGTCCGACGGCATCGTCGCCGATGCGGCGGCGGGCGCCGACTACATCAAGGTGCGCGCCGATGCCATGTTCAACAGCCGCGATGTGCGTGCGCTGGAGGTGCACGAGGGGTTGGTGCACGTCGGCACTACGCTCAATGGCCTGAACCAGCCGATCTGCACCTTCCTGGCCAAGGGCCCGCCCTCGTCCACGGTGACCCAGGAAGGCCTGGCCATCCTCATGGAGGTGATCGCCTTCGCCTCCTACCCCAGCCGCCTGCGCAAGCTGACCAACCGCACCCGCGCCATCCACATGGTCGAGGAGGGCGCCGACTTCATGCAGGTCTACGAATTCTTCCGCGGCCAGGGCTTCGAGATGGCGGAAAGCTATGGCAACGCCAGCCGGGTGTTCCGTGGCTCGGTGCCCAATGGGCTGCCGTTCACCAAGGACTTGTCCTACCTCAAGGGTTTCATCATGGTTTACAACTACATTCAGTTGGCCGTGAAGAAGGGCAAGCTCGAACAGATTCCCTTGCTGTTCTGCGGCAAGACCACCCTGGAAGACATGCGCACCCTGCGCCAGCTGGTCGAGGAAGGCCTGGTGGCGCCGCCCAAGTACCTGCCGGAGCAGTTCCGCGACCTCAATGCGCTGTCGGCCTGGATGTGCTTCTCCAACTTCCTCAACCACCTGAGCCTGGACCGCATTGAAGCCGACTACGCGAACATTCTCTAAGGCGTTAGCTGCCCTGGCCATCGGGCTGCTGCTCCTTTCCGGATGCAGCAGCCTGCTGTTCTACCCCGAGCCGGGCCAGCCCTTCACGCCTGAGAAAGCCAAGCTGGCCTACCGCGACCTGACCCTGACCGCCGCCGACGGCACTCGTCTGCATGGCTGGTGGCTACCGGCCAAGGAGGGCGTCGAGGTCAAGGGCACGGTGCTGCACTTGCATGGCAACGGCGGCAACCTGGCGTGGCATCTGGGCGCAAGCTACTGGTTGCCCGAGGCCGGTTACCAGGTGCTGATGGTCGACTACCGTGGCTATGGCTTGTCTCAGGGCAAACCGACACTGCCTGCGGTTTACCAGGACATCGAGGCGGCCCTGCACTGGCTCGACCAGGCCCCTGAAGTGCGTGGCAAGCCCCAGGTGCTGCTGGGCCAAAGTCTTGGTGGGGCGATGGCAATCCACTATCTCGCGGCCCACCCCGAGCAGCGTCAGCGCTTCAGCGCCCTGGTATTCGATGGCGTGCCGGCCAGCTATCGCGATGTCGGCCGCTTCGCCCTGAGCACTTCGTGGCTGACCTGGCCACTGCAAGTGCCGCTGTCCTGGCTTGTGCCCGATGGCGACAGCCCGATCCACTCGATCGAACGCCTGAGCAGCCCGCCCAAATTGTTCTTCCAGAGCATCGACGACAATCTGGTGCCGCTGGACAACGGCATCCGCCTGTACCAGCAAGCGCCGCCGCCGCGGGTATTGCAACTGACCCGAGGCGGTCATGTGCAAACCTTTGCCGATACCACCTGGCGCCAGGTGATGCTGCGCTTTCTCGACGACCCCAACCATTTCAACGGCCTGCGCCGCCTGGGCGAAGTGCCGAACTACCCTGAAGAGAAGAATGCGCAATGAGTGAAGAACGGAACGCCATCCCGCTGATCCTGACCGGTATCGGCAGCATCATCGTGACGGTGGGCGCGCTGTGGTACTACGGCTATCTGCATTTCGCCAAGCCCCAGGACGCCCTGCTGCTGCAGGACTACACCATGCTCAAGACCATTCCCGGCGAGGACTACAAAGTGTCGTTGGAACCCGCGCCGCAGGTGGCGCAGTGCATCGATGGCGTGCTGGTGCTGTTCGACACCCAGCAGAAAGGCCTGACCGGCGTGCTGGTGGACAACCGCAAGCGTGCCGTTCGCTGCATGGGGCAGGAGACGCCGCAGCAGGTGCAGTGAAGGCTGGCGGTGCCACGAAGAAGAAAAAGCCCCACGTTTGTGGGGCTTTCGGTTCAGTCAAGTCTTGATCTGGCGGTGGTGTAGACATCGTTGCGCTCTCGCTTGCCAAGCGCGATCACCACCACCACCACTCGCTCATCGATGATTCGATACACCAGGCGGTAACCGGCAGACCGCAACTTGATCTTGTAGCAGTCCGGCATGCCGGTGAGTTTGTCCTTCTCCACTCGTGGCTGAGCCAGGCGCTCCTTGAGCTTCCTGGCGAACTGCAACTGAAGTTGTGCGTCGAGTTTGCGAAATTCCTTTTGCGCCCGTAGATCAAACTCCAGGGCGTAGCTTGCTGTTCCCTTCTGCATCGGCAATGAGCTCATCGATATCCACGCTGACGGTTGGCCCACCGCGACGCTTGCGTACCAGTTCAGCCAACTGCAGATCGTCGATCAGTTCCATCATCGCCTCGTAGCGTTCGGGCGGAACGGCATAGAACGCGGGTTCGTTGCGGTTGAGGATTACCACGGTTTCACCGCCGGCTTCGCGAATGGTGCCCATGGGGTCTTTTTTCAGGTCTGTGATGGATGCTGCCAGATCGGCAAGGACGGGGTAGGTCATGGTTGTATCAACTCGTGAGAGAGAGCGACCTGCCTAATGTAGTGCTTTATAGAGTGCTTTTAAAGGTGTTTTATGGGGCGAATAATAAAAACCCCGCCATCGAGGCGGGGTTTTTCGTTCAGCCCGTAAGCCTTACTGCACCTGGCTCACCGAACGCGGTGCCACTGGCTGGTTGTCGTTGGAGATGGTCACCTCCACGCGACGGTTCTGCGCGCGGCCCGAGTTGCTGGTGTTGTCCGCAACCGGGAACTCCTTGCCATAGCCCTGGGCGACGATGCGCGCTGGGTCTACGCCTGCGCGCACCAGCGCCATGCGCACGGCACCGGCGCGGCGCTCGGACAGGCTCTGGTTGTAGTTGGCAGAACCGACGCTGTCGGTATAGCCCTCGACGATTACCTTGCGCTCAGGGTTTTCCTGGAGGAACTGCGCCAGCTTGGTCACGTTCGGGTAGGCGCTGCTCTTGAGCTCGGCCTTGTTGAAGTCGAACAGCACGTCACCGAAGGTCACCAGCGTGCCGCGTTCGGTCTGCTTGGCGTTGAGGCTGTCCTGCAGCTTCTTGATCTGTGCATCGCGAGCATCGAGCTTGGCCTGTGCGCGCTGGGCGGCGGCGTTCTTGATCTCGTTCTCGGCGGTGCGCAGGGCGATGGTCTGCTTGGCCACTTCGACGCGCTGGTTGGTCAGGTAGGCCAGCTGGTCGACCTGCTTGGTGTCAGCGCGGTCCATGTAGGCCTTGTCGGCCTTGTTCAGCCAGTCCTGGGCATCCTTGGTCTCGAGGGCCGCCACTTGGGTCGACTGCGGGTCGCTCTGCAGCGACGAGAAGTTGGTGCGGGCCGCCTCCAGGTTCGGGTTCGGGTCGTGGGAGCAGGCAGTGAGGCCGACGCTCAGGGCCAGCAGGGCGGGAATCATGACATAGTTGCGCATAGTGTTCATCCTTTGATCGATAACGAAGGCGGTATCAGGCGTGGCAGGGCTTATTCAGCGCTGCGCAGGCCTTCCTCACGCACGTCCTGGATACCTTGGCGGGCATCCTGCACGGCCTTCTGGGCCTTGGCTGCCTGCGACTTGCGCTCGGCCACGCGAGCGTCCCACTCGGCCTGCTGGGCCAGACGCTTGGCTTCTTCGTAGTTCTTCTCATGCATGGCGATTTCCGCCTGCTTGAACTTGTCCTGGGCCGCTTTCATTTCCACGGCGGCATATTCGGTGCCACCGGCACTGACGGCAGAATTCACGGCCGACTGGGTCACGGCGTACTGCTCGGTAGGCGGGTTGCCAGCACAGCCGGCCAGTACCAGGCTGCTGCCCAGGGCCAGGGCGGCCAGCTTGAGCCCGCGCAGGTGAGAGGACGAAGGTTTCGAGATGCGGGTCTTCATGGTGGTCAACTCCATTGGATCTCTCCTGAATTACAGTGTCCGTAGCAGTCCATCGCTCATTCCCTGACAGCGTCATGAATGCAAGCCGCTGCGCCAAAGGCCATGTGTGCAGGGTTTTTGCGTAATGGCTATTGGCTGGGACTTGGGCGTTTTTCGAATAGTTCAGAAAAAAAATCAGCATGATCGAATGTGCATTTCTGACTAATCGGTCAGTGACTTTTTCACGAAACTTTCGCGCCGCTCTGCGGTATCGGCAGGCTGGCGCGGTCAGTTTTCAGTGCCACCCTTGGGGTTGCTCAAGGCATGCAGGTGGCGGCGGGAGAGGGCGAGAAAGCGAGGTGTAGGGCCGATGTCCTCGTACAGCGGGTCGCCTTCCTCGTCGGTGGCGATCACCTGCTGGCCCTTGATGTAGGGAAAGCTGGCCTCCAGCTCCTCGAGCGCGGCGCCCACCAGTTCGCCCAGCAGCTCCTCGGGCGTGCGCTTGGGGAACATCTCCACCAGCGCGGCCAGGCGCGCCTCGGCTTCCAGCTCCAGGTGCAGGACATGGCCGGTGTTGCTCAGTGCCCCTGAGGCGTTCTGTTCCCAATGCTGGGCAAGCTCGCGGATTTTCATGATGACCTCTTCGATGCCAGTACATGAAAGTGGGATGACCTCAATACACTTTAGTTGCATCGGCCGTTCCCAGCTTGCCTTGCGGGCCTGCCTGTGGGCACTCTTGGTGCGTTACCTGGGCGGCTGCGCGGGTGGACCGCGCTACAAGGGAGAGGCAATGACCGATATCGATGTGCGCTTGCGTGAAGATGTCCATCTGCTGGGTGAGCTGCTGGGTGAAACCATTCGCCAGCAGCACGGCGAGGCGTTCCTGCAGAAGATCGAAGATATTCGACACAGCGCCAAGGCCGACCGCCAGGGCGCGGCCGAGCAGTTGAGCACCACCCTGGCGGACCTGGCCGAGGACGACCTGCTGCCGGTGGCGCGGGCCTTCAACCAGTTTCTCAACCTGGCCAACATCGCCGAGCAGTACCAGCTCATCCATCGCCGCGATGCTGGGCAGCCCGCGCCGTTCGAGGACCGCGCGCTGCCCGAGCTGCTCGCACGCCTCAAGCAGGCCGGGCACAAGGATGACGCCCTGGCCCGGCAACTGGCCCGCCTGGATATCCAGCTGGTGCTGACCGCGCATCCCACCGAAGTGGCGCGGCGCACGTTGATCCAGAAGTACGATGCCATTGCCGCGCAGCTGGCGGCCCAAGACCACCGCGACCTCACCCCAGCCGAGCGCCAGCAAGTGCGCGAACGCCTGCGTCGGCTGATTGCAGAGGCCTGGCACACCGAGGAAATCCGCCGCACCCGGCCAACCCCGGTGGACGAAGCCAAGTGGGGCTTCGCGGTGATCGAGCATTCCCTCTGGCACGCCATTCCCAGCCACCTGCGCAAGGTCGACCAGGCCCTGTTCCAAGCCACCGGCCTGCACCTGCCGCTGGAAGCTGCACCCGTGCGCTTCGCTTCGTGGATGGGCGGCGATCGCGATGGCAACCCTAATGTCACTGCGGCGGTAACCCGCGAAGTGCTGCTGCTGGCGCGCTGGATGGCCGCCGACCTGTTCCTGCGTGATGTCGACTATCTGGCCGCCGAGCTTTCGATGCAGCAGGCCAGCGACGCCGTGCGCGCAAGGGTGGGCGACAGCGCCGAGCCCTACCGCGCCCTGCTCAAGCAAGTGCGTGAGCGCCTGCGTGCCACCCGCGCCTGGGCCCACGCCTCGCTGGCGGGCGCGCAGCCTGCCAGCGCCGAGGTGCTGGTGGACAACCGCGAGCTGATCGAGCCGCTGGAGCTGTGCTACCAGTCGCTGCACGAATGCGGCATGGGCGTGATCGCCGATGGCCCCTTGCTCGATACCTTGCGCCGGGCAGTGACCTTCGGCCTGTTCCTGGTCCGCCTGGACGTGCGCCAGGACGCCGCGCGGCATCGCGATGCGCTGTCGGAAATCACCGACTACCTGGGCCTGGGGCGTTATGCCGACTGGGATGAAGAACAGCGCATCGCTTTCCTGCAGGCTGAGCTGAAGAACCGTCGCCCGCTGTTGCCTGGGCATTTCAAGCCCCAGGCCGAAACCGCCGAGGTGCTTGCCACTTGCCGTGAGATCGTCGCCGCGCCGGGTGCGTCGCTGGGTTCCTACGTGATTTCCATGGCCGGTGCCGCCTCCGATGTGCTGGCGGTGCAGTTGCTGCTCAAGGAAGCCGGCCTGACCCGGCCGATGCGCGTGGTGCCGTTGTTCGAAACCCTCGCCGACCTGGACAACGCGGGCCCGGTGATGGAGCGTCTGCTCGGCCTGCCAGGCTACCGCGCCAGCCTGCATGGGCCGCAGGAAGTGATGATCGGCTATTCCGACTCGGCCAAGGACGCCGGCACCACGGCGGCGGCCTGGGCGCAGTACCGCGCCCAGGAGAACCTGGTGCGAATTTGCCGCGAGCACCAGGTCGAGCTGCTGCTGTTCCATGGCCGCGGTGGCACCGTGGGCCGCGGTGGCGGCCCGGCCCATGCGGCGATCCTGTCGCAACCGCCGGGTTCGGTGGCTGGCAAGTTCCGCACGACTGAACAGGGCGAGATGATCCGCTTCAAGTTCGGCCTGCCGGGCATCGCCGAACAGAACCTCAACCTCTACCTGGCGGCCGTGCTGGAAGCGACCCTGTTGCCACCGCCGCCACCGCAACCGGCCTGGCGCGAGCTGATGGACCAACTGGCCGCCGACGGCCTGAAGGCCTACCGCGACGTGGTGCGCGAACACCCGGATTTCGTCGAGTATTTCCGCGAGTCCACGCCCGAGCAGGAGCTGGGCCGCCTGCCGCTGGGCAGCCGCCCGGCCAAGCGCCGCGCGGGGGGTATCGAAAGCCTGCGGGCGATCCCGTGGATCTTCGGTTGGACCCAGACCCGCCTGATGCTGCCGGCCTGGCTGGGCTGGGAAACGGCGTTGGGCAATGCCCTGGCCCGTGGCCAGGGCGAGTTGCTGGGGCAGATGCGTGAACAATGGCCGTTCTTCCGCACCCGCATCGACATGCTGGAGATGGTCCTGGCCAAGGCCGATGCGCAAATCGCCGAGGCCTACGACGAACGTCTAGTGCAACCGCCGCTGTTGCCACTGGGTGCGCAATTGCGCGACCTATTGTCGCAGTCCTGCCAGGTAGTACTGGGCCTGACCGGCCAGCCGGTGCTACTGGCGCACAGCCCGGAGACCCTGGAATTCATCCGTCTGCGCAACACCTACCTGGACCCACTGCACCGCTTGCAGGCCGAGTTGCTGGCCCGCTCGCGCAGCCGCGAAGCCGCTCTGGATAGCCCGTTGCAGCAGGCCCTGCTGGTGACCGTGGCGGGCATCGCCGCCGGTTTGCGCAACACCGGCTGAAGGGGCAAGGCACCCGCTGCGGGGCTTGGCCCAGTGGCGGGCACGGTTCGACAGGTGCTCGGGTTGCGCTGGGCGCAACCTGCCCGGTCGGCGTTCGAGAACAGTGCTTTACCGGCGGTTTCGAACGCTTGTCTGGCTGCCGGGCGCTGTGTATCTTGAGCAGCCTTTTGACCGATTTTTCGGTCTGAACCGATTTTCCGGACTTGGCCCTGTGCGCCGAATCCACTGATTTACATAAAAAAATTATGAGGAGCACGAGATGCGCGTAATTCTGCTGGGAGCTCCCGGGGCCGGTAAAGGTACTCAGGCAAAGTTCATCACCGAGAAGTTCGGCATTCCACAGATCTCCACCGGTGACATGCTGCGTGCTGCCGTGAAGGCCGGCACCCCGCTGGGCCTGGAACTGAAGAAAGTCATGGATGCCGGCCAGCTGGTTTCCGACGAGCTCATCATCAATCTGGTCAAGGAGCGTATCGCCCAGCCGGATTGCGCCAACGGCTGCCTGTTCGACGGTTTCCCGCGCACCATCCCGCAGGCCGAGGCCATGGTCGCTGCCGGTGTCGAGATCGACAACGTGGTCGAGATCGCCGTGGACGACGAAGAAATCGTTGGCCGCATGGCGGGTCGTCGCGTCCACCTGGCTTCGGGCCGCACCTACCACATTCAGTACAACCCGCCGAAAGTGGAAGGCAAGGACGATGTCACTGGCGAGGAGTTGATCCAGCGCGATGACGACAAGGAAGAGACCGTGCGTCACCGCCTGTCGGTCTACCACAACCAGACCAAGCCGCTGGTCGACTTCTACCAGAAGCTCTCCGCCGCTCAGAACGGCAAGCCGAAGTACAGCCACATCGAAGGCGTCGGCTCGGTCGACTCCATCACTGCCAAGGTGCTGGCAGCCCTGAGCTGATCCACCCTTGTGTTGCACGACGGCCCGCTTTTGCGGGCCGTTGTCGTTTATACTGGCGCTCTTTTTCCTTTCGCCTGGATACACGTTCGATGACCACCCTGCTGGCCCTGGATACCGCCACCGAAGCCTGTTCTGTCGCCTTGCTGCATGATGGCAAGGTGACCAGCCACTACGAGGTGATTCCACGCCTGCACGCGCAGAAGCTGCTGCCGATGATCAAGCAACTGCTGGGCGATTCCGGTGTGCCCCTGAGTGCTGTGGATGCCATCGCCTTCGGCCGCGGCCCGGGTGCTTTCACTGGCGTACGTATCGCCATCGGTGTGGTTCAGGGCTTGGCTTTTGCCCTCGAACGCCCGGTGCTGCCAGTGTCCAACCTGGCCGCACTGGCCCAGGGCGCGCTGCGCCAGCATGGCGCGCAGCAGGTGGCAGCGGCTGTCGATGCGCGCATGGACGAGGTGTACTGGGGTTGCTACCAGGCCCAGGCGGGTGAAATGCGCCTGGTTGGCCAGGAAGTTGTAGTGGCACCTGAGCGTGTAGTGCTGCCTGAAGGTGGCCCGTGGTTTGGGGCTGGCACTGGCTGGGGCTATGTCGAGCGCCTGGCGGCGAAGGTCGATAGCTACGATGCTGCGGCGTTACCCAACGCCCTGGACGTGTTGACCCTGGCCGGGTTTGCCTGGGCGCGTGGCGAGGCCGTCGCTGCCGAACAGGCGCAGCCTGTGTACTTGCGCGACAACGTCGCCACGCCCAAGGCGCGCCCCTGAAGGCCCGGTATTTGAGCGAAAAGTCACTAAACTACTAGCTAAAACGTGCAGTTCGTCGGCTATTGCCGTTCACGATAAAACCTTTTGCAGGAACTGTGGTCCAGTTATCAGTCGAGCATTGGTGAAGGAATCCTGATGCTGCTAAATTGCCATCATTACTCCTGAGCTTATACATCATGCGTATCGACGGTTTCTCCTCACAGTCCTACCCGGTCAAGCGCGCGCCGCGCAAGGCGCAGGTGCGTGACGAGGTCATCGACGACGCCGAAGTGGTCGAGGATGACGCCGAGCCTATCCAGGCCAAGGTCAACCGTCGTGGCGGCGGTCTGCCGGCACGCCAGCAAGACATGATCTTCCCCCGAGCCCGCGATCGCCGTACTGCCACCGCACTGGCCAGCTACCTCTCCACCGCCACGTTCACCGATTGGGACATGGAAGTACTGGGGCTTGACCTGTACATTTGATGGATGACTCCATCACCACTGCCTTACTTTCTCGGTTGTCCCTCCTGGAGTGAAAACGCCTGGCGCGACTACCTTTACCCCGCCGATGCCCGCACTGCTGATTTCCTGAGCCTATACAGCCAGGTATTCAACGCCGTCGAGGGCAACACCACCTTCTACGCCCGCCCTGCGCCCAGCACCGTCGAACGCTGGGCGCAGCTGATGCCTGCGCATTTTCGCTTCACGGCCAAGTTCCCGGGTGACGTCAGCCATGCTGGCGATTTGCGCGAGCAATTGGACTCGGCCCTGGACTTCACGCGCCTGCTCGCCCCCCTGGGCGAGCGGGTTTCCCCCTACTGGTTGCAACTGCCGGCCAGCTTCGGCCCTGCACGCTTGGCCGAACTGAGCCATTTTCTCGACGAGATCGGCGTGCCGGTGGCGGTCGAGGTGCGCAACGATGCCTTCTTCGCCAAGGGCGAGGAGGAGCGTCTGCTTAACCGCCTGTTGCATGGTCGGGGCGTGGAGCGCATTTGCCTGGACCCAAGGGCCTTGTTCAGTTGCACCTCACGCGACCCTGGCGTTCTGCACGCCCAGGCCAAGAAGCCGCGGGTGCCGCCACGCCCGGCTGCATTCAGCCAGCGCCCGCAAGTGCGCTTCATCGGCCACCCCGAGCTTGAAGCCAACGAGCCCTTCCTCACCCCGTGGGTCGACAAGGTTGCTGCCTGGATCGAGGAGGGGCGTACCCCGTACATCTTCCTGCACACGGCCGACAACTACCGCGCCGCCGCCCTGGCCCAGCGCTTTCACCAGCGCCTGAGCGAGCGCCTGCCGGGGCTGGCGCCTTTGGTGGAATTGCCGCGTGCGCCTGAGGTCGAACAATTGGGCCTACTCTGACGACTCCTACCTGCCGGAGGTTGTGACCATGGATGTGCAAACCCTGCGAGCCGAAGCCTTCAAGGCGCTGCATGAGCGTGATGGCGCGTTCGTCATTGCCAACCCGTGGGATGCAGGCTCCGCGCGGTTGCTGGCCAGCCTGGGCTTCGAGGCGCTGGCCACCACCAGTGCAGGGTTGGCCTTCAGCCTGGGTCGCCCGGATGCCGAGGGCGCGCTCAGCCTGGATGAAACCTTGGACAACGCCCGGGCCATTGTCGATGCCACGCCGCTGCCGGTCGCGGCGGACTTGGAAAACGGCTTCGGCGACCTGCCGGAAGACTGCGCACAGGCCATTCTGCGCGGCGCCGAGGCGGGGTTGGTGGGAGGTTCGATCGAAGATGCCAGTGGCCGCGCCGATACGCCGATCTACGATTTCGGCCTGTCCGTGGAGCGTGTGCGTGCAGCGGTACAGGCGGCGCACAGCCTGCCATTCCCGTTCACCCTCTGCGCCCGCGCCGAGAACCTGCTCAATGGCCGACTGGACCTGGACGACACCATCAAGCGCTTGCAGGCCTACGCCGAGGCCGGCGCCGATGTGCTGTACGCGCCAGGGCTGCGCAGCGTCGATGAAATCCGCGCGGTGGTGCAGGCGCTGGCCCCCAAGCCTGTCAACGTGCTGATGGGCATGGCCGGGGTAGCGCTGGGCGTGAACCAGTTGCAGGACCTGGGCGTGCGCCGCATCAGCGTGGGTTCGTCGCTGGCGCGGGTGGCGCTGGGTGCCCTCCAGCGCGCGGCGCGGGAGATCTGCGAACAGGGCACCTTCAGCTATGGCGAGCAGGCCTTGCCGTTCGCCGAGCTCAACGACCTGTTCCGCCGCTAAGGCCGCATGCGCAGCCTGTTGCTGCTGACGCTCCTGCTGCTTGCGGCAGGCGCCGCCTGGTACTCGGGCTGGCGCCCGCCGCCTGCATGGAACCCCTGGGCGGTGCTGGACGTGCAGCAGCCTCCTAATATGCTCACGCCTTTCAAACTCTCGCGCCTGCGTGATAATCCCGATTTATGTCGACAGGCACTCGAAACCTCGACACTGCGCTTCCGGCAACAGGCCGACAGCCCGGCAAGCGCGCAATGCCCGCTACAGAATGTGTGGCGTATCGAGGGTGGAGATACGCGGCTCTCCAGCAGCTTCCTGGCTACCTGCCCACTGGCGGTGGCCTATGCCCTGTTCGAGAAGCATGGCCTGCAACCGGCGGCCCAGCAGGTGTTCGGCCAGCCGGTGGCGCAGGTCGAGCACCTGGGCAGCTTCGCCTGTCGCAATGTCTATAACCGCAAAGAGGGCAGGCTTAGCCAGCATGCAACCGCCAACGCGCTGGATATCAGTGGCTTTCGTCTAGCGGATGGGCAGCGCGTCGTGCTGGCGCGCGACTGGCAGGGCGACGGGCAGAAGGCGGTGTTTCTAAGGCAGGTCCAGCAGGCGGCCTGTGACAGTTTCAGCACGGTGCTGGGCCCGGACTACAACGCCGCCCATCACAACCATTTTCACTTGGATATGGGCCGCTGGCAGATCTGCCGTTAGGCGTGCACGCGCACATTGTTCAGCACCACCGGGCGCGCCCAGTGCATGTCGAACTCCAGGTCGTTCTGCTGTTTGGCCAGGGTGGCCTCGTCGAAGGGTTCCGGCGCCTTGTCGAGCAGGTCCATCTCGAACTCGGCAATCGGCAGGTAAAGGGCGCGTGGGTTCGGACCCGGGCCAGGCTCAGGCTGTGGATGGCCCTGGCTCATCACCACCGGGCGCAGCCAGCTGTTGTTGATGTCGAGCTGGCGCTGTTGCTCGATCAGTTCCAGAGCACTGAACGGCTCGGCAGCAGGCTCCAGCAGGTCGCGCTCAAGCTCCGCCTTGGGCAGGAACAGCGGCTCGGGCGGCGTGATCTCGGTGTCGTTCACCACGCAGGCGCGCTGCGCATCGATCAGCGCCAGGGCGCGGGCGCCGCCGGTGGGCTCACCGCTTTCCTTGTCGTGGTAGCTGGCCAGCGCCTGGCTTACGCTGTCGACGCCATCGTCTTGCTGCTCTGCCATGGCCCGGGCGAAGAAGTCCTGCCACAGGTGGCTGACGCCGCCCAGTGCCTGGGTATTCTGTCGACCGTAGTTGCCGACAGGCGACAAGTAGGTCAAGCCGAGGGGAAGAGTGTCTGACATGGCAGTCGCGCGCGTTGTGCTCTGGCAGAATAGCGGGATATTGCCTGTATCGGCCGTGGTGGCCGATTCATTAAGGGCTTGGTGAATATTTTCGGGTGTGAGCGGTGATGCAAGAGCAAGGGGCGGGGATCAGGGTCGAGGCGATGTCGGCCGAGTATGCGCAGCAGGCGGCGGTATGGGCCGAGCGCCTGGGGTTGCCGTTGCAGGACGACGCCGCTGACTTTGCCGTTCAGGTGGGCGGCGATGGCTTGCAGATCCAGCAGCTGGGCCCGCAGGCGCCGGGGCCGGTGCGGGTGGACTTCGTCGAGGGTCAGGCGGCGCACCGGCGGCTGTTCGGTGGCGGCAACGGGCAGATGATCGCCAAGGCGGTAGGCATCGCCCAGGGCGTTCGGCCACAAGTGCTGGATGCCACGGCGGGCTTGGGCAAGGATGCCTTCGTGCTGGCGAGCCTGGGCTGCCAGATGACCCTGATCGAGCGCCAGCCGCTGATTGCCGCGTTGCTCGAGGATGGCCTGCTGCGTGGGCGTCTGGATGCCGAGGTGGCGCCTATCGTCGAGCGCATGCGCCTGCTGACCGGCAATGCCATCGAGCGCATGCGCGCCTGGGAAGGCGAGCCGCCGCAGGTGATCTACCTCGACCCGATGTTCCCGCACCGCGATAAGAGCGCGTTGGTGAAGAAGGAAATGCGCGTATTCCGCCCCTTGGTGGGCGATGACCTGGATGCCCCGGCCTTGCTCGAAGCGGCCCTGGCACTGGCCACCCATCGGGTGGTGGTGAAGCGCCCGCGCAAGGCGCCGATCATCGAGGGGGCCAAGCCTAGTCACAGCCTGGAAGGCAAGTCCAGCCGGTATGACATCTATCCGAAGAAGGCGTTAAAGGCATAGCTAGGCCTGATACGCCCGCATGAACAACCCCACCACCTCGTGCACATGCGTCTCGGCAGCCGCGCCTTCCAGCGCCGGGGCGCAACCCAGCAGCAGCCGGTAGTCCGGCGCGCCCTTGACCAGGCAGAAGAAATGCTCGGCCGCGCGCAGCGGGTTGTCGATGCGCAGCAGCCCGCGCTCATCGGCGCAGCGCAGCAGCGCTTCCATTTCCGCCAGCACCAACTTGGGCCCGGCCTCGTAGAAGAACTGGGCGAAGCTTGGGTCCTGGCTGCCGAGCGCCATAATAAGGCGCGTCAGCTTCACCGATTCGTCCGAACTGATCAGCGCCTGGAACCCTTTGGCGACGTTCAGCAGCACCTGCTCGAGCGGGACACCCTCGGGCAGCTCGAAGATCAGGTCGGGCAATTGTGATTGGCAGGTCGCCATGACCGCCGCGCCGAACAGCGTCTGCTTGTCGGTGAAGTGGCTGTAGACCGTGAGTTTTGAAACACCTGCCGCCGCAGCGACCGCATCCATGCTGGTGTTGGCGTAGCCGAGGCTGAGGAACAGCGACTTGGCGGCTTCGAGGATGGCCTCGCGCTTTGCCAGGTCCTTGGGCCGGCCTGGGCCTGTGGGTGCGTCGTTGCGCATTGGAGTCCGGGTCTGTTTCAAGGGGCGCTCATCTTAACGCCTAAGGGCGCGTCAGGCTGCTACGCATGTCGCATCGTTAATGCGTTTTTTCTCATGGGCGCCGACTTCCCCAGCTCGGTTCCCTGATTTAATATACCCGGCAGTATAAATATTAGATGCGTCCTCTGCCAAAGGTCATTCGTCATGTTGCGTCGCGCCTTGCCCCTCGTTTTGCCTGTTGCCGTCCTGTTGCTCGCTGGCTGCGGCCAGCAGGCGGCACCGCCTGCGGCGCCACGCCCGGCGTTGGTGGTGCAGCCACAGCCCAGCGGCGCCTCGGCCGACAGCTATCCCGGCGAGGTGCGGGCCAGGTTCGAGCCGGAACTGGCGTTTCGCATCGGCGGCAAGGTCAGCAAGCGCCTGGTGGAGGAGGGGCAGCGGGTCAAGGCCGACCAGCCGCTGGCCGAGCTCGACCCGCAAGACGTGCGCCTGCGCCTGGAGGCCAACCGCGCCCAGGTGGCCGGTGCCGAGGCCAACCTGTCGCTGGTGAAGGCCGAGCGCGATCGCTACCAGAAACTGCTGGAGCGCCAGATGGTCAGCCGCTCGCAGTTCGACAATGCCGAAAACCTTTACCGCGCGGGGCTGGCCCGGCTCAAGCAGGCCAAGGCCGAGTTCGACGTGGCCGGCAACCAGGCCGACTATGCGGTGTTGCGCGCGCCGCAGGCCGGGGTGATCGCCAAGCGCCAGGTCGAAGTGGGCCAGGTAGTGGCGGCCGGGCAGACTGTGTTCACCCTGGCCGCCGATGGCGAGCGTGAAGTGCTTATCGGCCTGCCGGAACAGCAGTTCGCCCGCTTTACCGTTGGCCAGGCGGTCAGCGTCGAGTTGTGGTCGCACCCCGACCAGCGTTTCGACGGGCGCATCCGCGAACTGTCGCCGGCTGCCGACCCCCGCTCGCGCACCTTCGCCGCGCGTATCGCCTTCACCTCCACCAAGGCGCCGGCCGAGCTTGGCCAGAGCGCGCGGGTGTTCATCGCCCATGCCGAGCACGCGCCGTTGTCGGTGCCGCTGTCAGCGGTGACCGCCGAAAATGGTCACGCCTACGTCTGGCGGGTGAACACCGATAACCGCCTGGAGCGCGCGCCGGTGCGCCTTGGCCCCTATGGCGCCGACAGCGTGCCGGTGCTCGAAGGCCTGAGTGCCAGCGACTGGGTGGTCGCTGCCGGTGGCCATGTGTTGCGCGAGGGGCAGCAGGTGCGGCCCGTCGACCGTAGCAACCGTGTGGTGAACCTGGCGAACAAGGAGTAAGTCGCGATGGGTTTCAACCTTTCCGCCTGGGCGCTGCGCAATCGCCAGATCGTGCTGTTCTTGATGATCCTGCTGGCCGCGATCGGCGCCATGTCCTACACCAAGCTGGGGCAAAGCGAAGACCCGCCGTTCACCTTCAAGGCCATGGTCATCCGCACCATCTGGCCCGGCGCCACGGCCGAGGAAGTCTCGCGCCAAGTCACCGAGCGCATCGAGAAGAAGCTGATGGAGACCGGCGAGTACGAGCGCATCACCTCGTTCTCGCGCCCTGGCGAGTCGCAAGTCACCTTCATGGCGCGGGACTCGATGCATTCCAACGCTATTCCCGAGTTGTGGTACCAGATCCGCAAGAAGGTCGCGGACATTCGCCACACCTTGCCGCCGGAGGTACAGGGGCCGTTCTTCAACGACGAGTTCGGCACCACCTTCGGCAATATCTACGCCCTGACCGGTAGCGGCTTCGACTACGCCGTGCTCAAGGACTACGCCGACCGTATCCAGATCAGGAACAGGCTGGGTGCAACATCAACGGCGAGGCAGGAACTGGAGAGGATCGACGGGTTTGCCCTGGCGGCGAATCTCGAAATGCAGCTTCACCC
>NZ_JBNNVR010000097.1:0-19563 GCF_050280645.1 Pseudomonas sp. NPDC089554 | reverse complement strand
TCGTTGCCGACGTACGCGCACCGACACCGTCGGCCGCCGCCGAACTGTTGGCCCCTCGCGCTGCACGCCCTCGCGGGACACATCGGCGCCGCCGACGTTGCCGCGCTTGGCCACCTTGTCGATCTCGTCGATAAACACGATGCCGTGCTGCTCGACCGCTTCCAGGGCCTTGCCCTTGAGCTCTTCTTCGTTGACCAGGCGGCTGGCTTCTTCGTCGCGCACCATCTTCAGCGCTTCCTTGACCTTCAGCTTGCGGGTCTTGCGCTTGCCCTTGCCCATGTTGGCGAACAGGCTTTGCAGCTGGTTGGTCATCTCTTCCATGCCGGGTGGCGCGGCGATCTCGACGCCGACGTTATCGGCGACTTCGATCTCGATTTCCTTGTCGTCCAGCTGGCCTTCACGCAGGCGCTTGCGGAACAGCTGGCGGGTGTTGGAGTCGCTGCTCGATTGCTGCGCTTCCTCGCTGAAGCTGGTAACCCGCGCCTGGGGCAGCAGGGCGTCGAGAATGCGGTCTTCGGCGGCGTCTTCGGCGCGGTGGCGCACACGCACGATTTCCTGCTCGCGCAGCATCTTCAGCGCGGCATCGGCCAGGTCGCGGATGATCGACTCGACATCGCGGCCCACATAGCCGACTTCGGTGAACTTGGTCGCTTCCACCTTGAGGAACGGCGCATTGGCCAGCTTGGCCAGGCGACGGGCGATCTCGGTCTTGCCGACGCCGGTGGGGCCGATCATCAGGATGTTCTTGGGCGTCACTTCGGCGCGCAGCTCGACCGGCAGCTGCATGCGCCGCCAGCGGTTGCGCAGGGCGATGGCCACGGCGCGCTTGGCGTCGTCCTGGCCGATGATGTGGCGGTTGAGTTCGTGGACGATCTCGCGGGGGGTCATGGACATGGTGTCGGGGGCTCGCAATGTCGAATCAGTGTGGAAAAGCCGGATGTTTTGACCGGCGCCAGAACAACTGCTCGATTGCCTCAGCCCAGCTCCTCGATGGTCAGGTTGTGGTTGGTGAACACGCAGATGTCTGCGGCGATGTTCAGTGCGCGCTCGGCGATTTCACGCGGCGCCATCTCGGTGTTTTCCATCAGTGCGCGTGCGGCGGCCTGGGCATAGTTGCCGCCAGAACCCATGGCGATCAGGCCATGCTCGGGCTCCACGACGTCGCCGTTGCCGGTGATGATCAGCGAGGCGTCCTTGTTGGCCACGGCCAGCATGGCTTCCAGACGGCTCAGGGTACGGTCGGTACGCCATTCCTTGGCCAGTTCCACGGCCGCGCGAACCAGGTGGCCGGAGTGTTTCTCCAGCTGCGCCTCGAAGCGTTCGAACAAGGTGAAGGCATCGGCGGTGGCACCGGCGAAGCCGGCCAACACCTCACCTTTGTACAGGCGGCGTACCTTCTTGGCATTGCCTTTCATGACGGTGTTGCCGAGCGATACCTGCCCGTCACCGGCCATGACGACGTTGGAACCATTGCGGACAGAAACGATGGTGGTCAAGAGAGAGTCTCCACACAGCGGGGCGAAAATGCCTGTTGGAAACTCATATGGGGGGAAGGGGGAAGGATTTCAACCTGGGGGATGAGTGGTGTTTAGGCGGGAGCAGCGGTGGTGAGGCTTTCGCGGACAAGCCCGCTCCTACAGGGGCAACGGTGAACCTGTAGGAGCGGGCTTGCCCGCGAAAAGGGCGACTCGGTCTATCAGGCCTCGTGGCAAACGTGCCCGTCGACCAAGGTATAACGCACCGCACTTGGCAGGCAGTGGCCGATGAACGGGCAGTTCTCGCCACGCGAATACCACTGCTCGCCCGCAACAGTCGAAGCGTTCGGGTCGAACAGCACCAGGTCGGCCGCGCCACCCACCTTCAACTCACCCGCCGGCAGGCGCAGGGCCTGGGCCGGGCCGCTGGTCAAGCGGGCCAGCAGGGTCGGCAGGTCGAGCAGGCCGTCGTCCACCAGGGTCATGGCCAGCGGCAGCAGCAACTCAACGCTGCTGATACCCGGCTCGGTAGCGCCGAACGGCGCCAGCTTGGCGTCGCGCTCGTGGGGCTGGTGGTGGCTGGAAATCGCCTGGATAACCCCTGACTTCACCGCTTCGCGCAGGCCGTCGCGGTCAGCGGCGGTGCGCAGCGGCGGCTGCACGTGGTAAAGGCTGGAGAAGTCGCGCAGGGCCTCGTCGGTGAGGATCAGCTGGTACAGCGCCACGTCGGCGGTCACCAGCAGCCCCAATTGCTGGGCCTGGGCGATCAGCCGTGCGCCACGGGCGCTGGTGATCTGGGTGAAGTGCGCACGCACACCGGTCTGCTCCACCAGCAGCAGGTTGCGCGCCAGGGCCACTGTCTCGGCGCTTTCCGGAATACCCGAAAGGCCGAGGAAGCTGGCCATGGCGCCTTCGTGGGCCAGGCCGCCCTGGGACAGGTCGCGGTCCTGGGAATGGAACACCACGGTCAGGTCGAAGGTGGCAGCGTATTCCAGGGCGCGGGCCAGGGTGCGGTTGTTGGGGATTTCCTTCAGGCCATTGCCGAAGGCCACGCAGCCGGTGTCGCGCAGGGCCACCAGCTCGGCCAATTGCTCGCCGTCCAGGCCCTTGGTCAGGGCGCCGATCGGGTAGACCTTGCTGTTGCCCGCCTCACGGGCGCGGTCGAGGATCAATTCGGCCACGGCCGAGGTGTCCAGCACCGGCTTGGTCTGTGGTGGGCAGCACAGGCTGGTGACGCCGCCAGCAACCGCTGCGCGGGTTTCGCTGGCGATATTGCCCTTGCGGCTGTAGCCCGGTTCGCGCAGGGCGACGTCGAGGTCGACCAGGCCAGGGGCCACTACCAGACCCTCGGCCTGGATCGTGCGGCTGGCGCTGAAGCCCGCCGGGGCGGCGCCGATGGCGGCAATGCGACCGCCGTCCAGGTGCAGGTCGGTGAGGGTGTCCAGGCCGCTGCTGGGGTCGATCACCCGGGCGCCAAGAATGCTGATGCTCACAGGGCGTTCTCCTGGTCCAGTTGACGTTGCGCGTTCTGCCCGCTCATGGCCATCGACAGCACGGCCATGCGCACGGCGATGCCATAGGTGACCTGGTTGAGGATCACCGAGTGCTTGCCGTCGGCAACCGCCGACTCGATTTCCACGCCGCGGTTGATCGGGCCTGGGTGCATGACGATGGCATCGGGCTTGGCACCGGCCAGGCGCGCGGTGGTCAGGCCGAACAGGCGGTAGAACTCGCCCTCGCTGGGCAGCAGACCGCCGGCCATGCGCTCACGCTGCAAGCGCAGCATGATCACCACGTCGACGTCCTTCAGGCCCTGGGCCAGGTCGGTGTACACCTTTACCCCGTACTGCTCGATACCCACCGGGATCAGGGTCTTCGGGCCGATCACGCGGATGTCCGGGCAACCCAGCGCTTTGAGCGCCAGCATGTCCGAGCGGGCCACGCGTGAGTGCAGGATGTCGCCGACGATGGCCACCGAGAGGTTCTCGAAGCTGCCTTTGTGGCGACGAATGGTGAGCATGTCGAGCATGCCTTGGGTCGGGTGCGCGTGGCGGCCGTCGCCGCCGTTGATCACCGCCACGTCCGGGCACACGTGTTCGGCGATGAAGTGGGCGGCGCCGGAGTCGGAGTGGCGCACCACGAACATGTCGGCGGCCATGGCTTCGAGGTTGCGCAGGGTGTCGAACAGGGTCTCGCCCTTGCTGGTCGAGGAGGTCGACACGTTCAGGCTGATGACGTCGGCCGACAGGCGCTGGGCCGCCAGTTCGAAGGTGGTGCGGGTGCGGGTGGAGTTCTCGAAGAACACGTTGCACACGGTCTTGCCGCGCAGCAGCGGGACTTTCTTCACGGCCCGGGCGCCGACTTCCAGGAAGGAGTCGGCGGTGTCGAGGATTTCGGTGAGCAGCTCGCGGGGCAAGCCGTCGAGCGAGAGGAAGTGGCGTAGCTGGCCCTGGTCATTGAGCTGCAGCGGGCGCTTGGCGTCGAATGGCGTCATCGCGGGGGACTCTTAAAGGGCGGATGCGGAAGCGAGGTCCTGGCGCTCGAGGGCGAGCGGCGTGGGTCCGGTCAATTTTACCCGTTCATGGGCGGCCAGCGACAGCGTGGTGCCGAGCACGTTGGGGCGGATCGGCAGTTCGCCGGCGTCCAGGTCGAGCAGGCACACCAGCGTTACGCTGGCTGGGCGGCCGTAGTCGAACAGTTCGTTGAGCGCGGCGCGGATGGTGCGACCGCTCATCAGCACGTCGTCCACCAGCACCAGGTGCTGGCCTTCGATTTCGAAAGGCAGCTCGGAGGGGCGCACCTGCGGGTGCAGGCCGTTCTGGCTGAAGTCGTCGCGGTAGAAGGACACATCCAGTGTGCCCAGCGGGCTCTGGTCGCCCAGTTCCTGCTGCAGGGCCTGGGCAACCCACACGCCACCGGTACGGATACCGATGAAGCGCGGTTCGGCGATGGCGCGGCGTGCCAGGTGGGCGCGAAGGTCGACGGCCATCTGCCGGATCAGTTCGGCGGGGTTGGGTAGGCTCATTGCGTGCTCCTTGGGGCGCCGACAGGGCCGGCTGTAAAGCGGGTGGTCAGGTATTGGCCTCCAGCCAGCCTTGCAGCAACAGGGCTGCGGCGATGGCGTCGACCGGGTTGTCGCGGTAGCTGCCGTGGCGGCCACCACGGGCCATCTGTTCGCCCTTGGCTTCGAAGGTGGTCAGGCGTTCGTCGTGGGTGTGCACCGGCAGGTTGTAGCGTCCGTTCAGGCGCCGGGCGAACCTCTCGGCGCGCTCGCTCATCTCGCTGGGCGTGCCGTCCATGTTCAGCGGCAGGCCGACGACGATGGCGTCGGGTTTCCATTCTTTTATGAGCTTTTCGACCTGGTTCCAGTCCGGCACGCCGTTCTGGGCCTTGAGCGTGCACAGCTCGCGGGCCTGACCAGTGATGACCTGGCCGACGGCGACGCCGATCTGCCGGGTGCCGTAGTCGAAGCCCAGCAGCAGGCGCAGTTCGGCCATCAGGCGTGGCCCGCCTGGCTGGTCAGCAGGCTGAGGTTGATGCCAAGGCTGGCAGCGGCGGCGTCCAGGCGCAGGTCGCTGGCCAGGCCGAAGATGATCTCGGGGTCGAACGCGCAGTTGAGCCAGGCGTTGTCGGCCAGCTCCGCTTCCAGCTGGCCGGCTTCCCAACCTGCATAACCCAGGGTGATCAGGCTCTTTTTCGGGCCTACGCCGGCGGCGATGGCGAACAGGACGTCCTGGGAGGTGGACAGCGACAGGCCGTCGAGCGCGACCGTGGCCTGGAAGCTGCATTCATTGGAGTGCAGCACGAAACCGCGGTCGGTCTGCACTGGGCCGCCCTGGTAGATGGGGACGTGCAGGGTGCTGGCGGGCGGGGTGTCGTCCGGGCGCAACTGCTCGAGGATATCGCCCAGGTTCAGCTCCTGCGGGCGGTTCACCACCAGGCCCATGGCGCCGTTGGCGTTGTGCTCGACGATATAGGTGAGGGTCTGGGCAAAGTTCGGGTCGGCCATGTGCGGCATGGCGATCAGGAACTGGTGCTTGAGGTAGCTGGGGGTGAGGGTTTTCATGGGGGATAGTGTGGCGTCAGGTGGCGAGGCTGACAAGGTGCGCAAGACGAGATCGGTGGGCTGCGCTGTCGTTGTATCGCGCAGCCCACCGTTCGAGTCAGTAGACCCGCACATCCGCTCTCGCGCTGAACAACACCTGAACTTTGGTGCCGTTTTCGCGAGTAATGTTCGCTTCGCCGGCAAAGTCGAGGTATGCCTCGCCGTCTTCGTCTACGCCTCGTTCAACCACCTCGAGGGTGACGTCCCGTACCCATCCACTATGGGTTGCCTGGTACTTCGCATAATACCCTTCCATTACCCAGTGGCCCATGATATGTGAGCACTTGGCATCACTGGGATCTGTAAAGTTCTCAAGTACGGCTTCCAGGTGAAAACCCGGGTAGTCTTCACTGTTGTCCTCTACACAACGTTGCAGGCCAAATAAGAATAATTTAGAGGCGTTACTGCCTGGAAAGCGCTCTTCATATACATCGGCCCGGGTGATGATACAAGGCTCTTGATCACCGTCTCGGATTTCGATTCGTGCGCGTCGAGCGGGATACGCGGTGGTGTTGTAGTTTGTTAGTTCCATAATAAAGCACCTGTTCTTTGTTACTGAGGAGTCCAAGAGTTTGGGAGATAGGCCCTTGAGCAACAACTGACACTATTGAGAGTTGACGGGTAGGACTGGGCAGGCTCAGCTTGTCCCTCATCACCACTGATTCAATGCGCCGGAACAGGGTAGAAAATCGTGACCTGGAACTTGGGTGTGGAAAACTTGGAGGTGATGAGTGTCAGGTATTTATCCGCGTTGTACTCGGCCTGGCCGCGGCCGAGTTCGCCGTCTATATCACCTTTGTTGTTGGCTGCGCCGAAAATCACGATAGTGCCGAAGGGCGGAGCCCAGTTAGAGTTGTAGCTGATTGCGCAGAACATTTCATGATGCGGCCCTCACACAGTGCCCCGTCGACTTCAAAGCATGCATCGAAGTGGCTAAAGCTGCTGTCGACATCAATGATGTGCCACCCCATGAAGCAAGCCAGCACTTGCTTGGGTGCTGCATCCTTCATGGCGAGCCTTATTGGGATCTCGATATGAGTAGGTGAGTGAATGCCGGAACATTCGCAGCGATGCCAGTTGACTGCAGGGCTGTGACAAAAGTCAGTTGCTGGACAAGCGATCCCCACGGGCAAAGCGCCAGGTGCGGATGATTTCCAGCCGGTCGAACTCCGCCAGGTCACCGGCGAATGGCGCGAAGGGGGCCGCCAGGCGCACGATGCGCTGGGCCGCCTGGTCGAGCACCGGCTGGCCGGACGACTCCAGCACCAATACTTCGTACAACGAGCCATCGCGGTTGATCGACACCATCATCCGCAGGTTGCCGTACAGCTGCTGGCGACGTGCTTCCTCCGGATAGTTGAGGTTGCCGACCCGCTCGACCTTCTTGCGCCACTCTTCCTTGTACCAGGCGCCCTTGTCGCGCACGGTCGAGGCTGCGTTCAGGCGGTGGATGCGTGGGCGCTTGGCGTACATCTGCTGCTCGTTGGACAGCTCGGCTTCCAGGCTTGCGATCTGGCTGGACAGCTGCGAGCTGTCGAACTCCGGCACCGCAGCTTGCGGCTTGGGCTGCGGCTTGGTTTCCTTCGGCTTGGTCTCGACTTTCTGCGCCTTGGGCGCCTGGGTGGTCACCACGGATTTTTCCGGCGCGGGCGGCGTTTCCGGCCGAGCGGCCGGTGGCGGGGTGATCTTGTTGATCTTGCTGTCCTGGAACGGCGCCACCTCGGTGGTGGTGGGCACCGCTTTCTTGTCCAGGGTGCCGCTGCCTTGCTGGTCGGCTTGGGCCTGATAGTCGGCCTTCTCGGGCGGGGTCTCGCTCTTGAAGGGCGCCAGGGTGATGTCCAGGGTCTGGCGGATTTCCTCAGGCTTGACCACGCTGAAGCCCACACCAAGGATCAGCGCCAGGTGCACCAGGGCAGCCAGGAACAGGGTGAAGCCCAGGCGGTCCGCAGGGCGGACGCGCGGTGGCAACAGGTCGGCGGGGATGTCGGCGGGCAGCGTCATCGGGTATCCAGCAACCGGGGCGGCGGGTCGGTTTAAAGGACCGGCATCATACCCCACTGCGCGGCTTTGCTCCGTGTCGGTGGTCAGCGGGCCTTGAGCTTGCGATCAATGGCATCCATCAGCTGGCCGCCAATGTCGGTGTTGTAGGCGGCGTCGATCTCGCGGATGCACGTCGGGCTGGTGACGTTGATTTCCGTGAGCGAGTCGCCGATCACGTCCAAGCCGACGAACAGCAGGCCCTTCTCGCGCAGGCTCGGGCCGACCTGGGCGGCGATCCAGCGGTCGCGATTGGTCAAGGGGCGCGCTTCGCCACGCCCGCCTGCGGCCAGGTTGCCACGGGTTTCGCCACTGGCCGGAATGCGCGCCAGGCAGTACGGCACCGGCTCGCCGTCGATCATCAGGATGCGCTTGTCGCCATCGGTGATCGCCGGCAGGAAGGCCTGCGCCATGATCTGCTGCTTGCCGTGCTGGGTCAGGGTCTCGAGGATTACCGAGAGGTTCGGGTCGCCCTGGCGATGGCGGAACACCGAGGCGCCGCCCATGCCATCCAGCGGCTTGAGGATCACGTCGCCATGGGTGGCGGCGAATTCACGCAGGATATCGGCGCGGCGGCTCACCAACGTTGGCGCCATGCACTGCGGGAATTGGGTGGCGAACAGCTTTTCGTTGCAGTCGCGCAGGCTCTGCGGCTTGTTGACGATCAGCACGCCTTCGCGCTCGGCTTGCTCCAGCAGGTAGGTGCTGTAGACGAACTCCATGTCGAAGGGCGGATCCTTGCGCATCAGGATCACGTCCAGTTCGGCGAGCTTGCCGTCCTGTTCATCGCCCAGTTCGAACCAGTGCGCCGGGTCGGCGAACACCTTGAGTGGGCGCATGCGCGCGCGGGCCTGGCCGGCACCCAGGTACAGGTCGGGCTGCTCCATGTAGAACAGGCTCCAGCCGCGCGCCTGGGCCGCCAGCAACATGGCCAGCGAGCTGTCCTTCTTATAGGAAATGGACGCGATGGGGTCCATGACAATCCCGAGACGAACGCTCATGGGGTAATTCCTCTTGGCGCCGCGAAGGCGCGATGGCACGAAAGAAAAGTGGCTCAGGGTGGCGCTGCGAACGCGCCGGGTCAAGGGGTGGCGCAGATGGAATGCCTTCCCGGACTGTGCTAAAAATGCCTGCATTGGAGCGCTCGCAGGCTTCAGCGGCCGCTGCGCAGCCCTTGCGCGGCCAAGCCCCGGAATTTGCGCCTCAGCAGCGATGGTGATGCAACGTATGGAACAACCCCTGAAGGTGATGGTGATCGACGATTCGCGCACGATCCGCCGCACCGCCCAGATGTTGCTCGGCGAGGTGGGCTGCGAGGTAATCACCGCCAGCGATGGCTTCGATGCCCTGGCCAAGATCGTCGACCACAAGCCGCGCATCATCTTCGTCGATGTGCTGATGCCGCGCCTGGACGGTTACCAGACCTGCGCCGTCATCAAACAGAACGCCACCTTCAAGGACACCCCGGTGATCCTGCTGTCTTCTCGCGATGGCCTGTTCGACAAGGCGCGTGGGCGGGTGGTCGGCTCCGACCAGTTCCTCACCAAACCGTTCAGCAAGGAAGAACTGCTCGATGCGATCCGGGTGCACGTACCTGGGTTCGCCGCGCAAGAACAACACGCACCCTGATACTGCCCTGCCATGGCGGTGTCCTTTTCCTTAGATTGGGGAAACAGCATGGCCCGAGTTCTGATTGTCGACGACTCGCCGACAGAGATGTACCGCTTGACCGAGTGGCTGGAAAAACACGGCCACCAGGTGCTCAAGGCCGACAACGGCGCCGACGGCGTGGCCCTGGCTCGCCAGGAAAAACCCGACGCGGTGCTGATGGACATCGTCATGCCTGGCATGAACGGCTTCCAGGCCACTCGTCAATTGAGCAAAGACCCCGAAACCAGTGCCATCCCGGTGATCGTGGTGACCACCAAGGACCAGGAAACCGACCGAATCTGGGCCACCCGCCAAGGCGCGCGGGACTTTCTGACCAAGCCGGTCGCCGAAGATGCGCTGATCGCCAAGCTCGACGAAGTGCTCAAGGGTTGACCACTCGGCCCCAGGGCGCGGCATTGACCGCGTTCGAGCTGTTGCTGGACATCGACCGGCGCTGCCGCCTGCTGGTGGCCGACCAGCCGCCCCAGGACCTGCGCTTGCAGCAATGGAGCGGTATCGGTTTTCGTCTCTCAGGGCTTTGGTTCGTGGCGCCCATGGGTGAGGTCGCCGAGGTGCTGCAAGAACCGCGCAGCAGCCGTGTACCGGGCGTCCAGCCGTGGGTGCGCGGCGTGGCCAACCTGCGCGGGCGGCTGCTGCCGGTCATGGACCTGTCGGCCTTCTTCGGCCTTGGCCCGGCCGCGCCGGGCAAGCAGCGCCGGGTGCTGGTGCTGGACCATGAGGACCTGTTCGCCGGGCTGTTGGTGGACGAGGTGGTGGGCCTGCAGCATTTCGCCCTGAGCAGCCTGGCGCTGGAGCCCCCCCAGCCGTTGTTCGGCGCCGCAGCGCCTTTCGTACAGGGGCATTTCCCGCGTGAGCACAACTGGGCGATCTTCAGCCCGTTCGCCCTGGCCCAGGCGCCGGGTTTTCTCGATGTGGCGCTGTAGAGGATATCGACCGTGAACAACCCCGCTGCACCCATCGCCCCCGCCGCCGTGGCCCAGCGCCCGCGCAGCACGGCGCAGATCACCGTGCTGTTCGTGGTGTTGATCCTGTCGATCATCCTGCTGTTCGCCAACTTCGCCTACCTCAATACCCAGTCCAACTACGACAAGCAGTACATCGGCCATGCTGGCGAGCTGCGCGTGCTGTCCCAGCGCATCGCCAAGAACGCCACTGAAGCCGCTGCCGGCAAGGCGCTGGCCTTCAAGCTGCTGTCGGATGCGCGCAACGACTTCGAGCGGCGCTGGAAGTACCTGCGCGAAGGCGATTCGGCCACTGGCCTGCCACCGGCGCCGGCCGCCGTGCGCGATGAAATGGACGCGGTACGCCAGGACTGGGACAACCTGCGCGGCAACACCGATACCATTCTGGCCAGCGAGCAGACGGTGTTGTCGTTGCACCAGGTGGCCGCGACCCTTTCCGAAACCGTGCCGCAGTTGCAGGTCGAGTACGAGAAGGTAGTAGAGAGCCTGTTGCAGAGCGGCGCACCGGCCAACCAGGTGGCCGTGGCGCAGCGCCAGCTGCTGTTGGCCGAACGCATTCTCGGCTCGGTCAACACTGTGCTGGGCGGCGACGAGACCTCGGCGCAGGCCGCCGATACCTTCGGGCGCGATGCCAGCCGCTTCGGCCAGGTGCTCGAAGGCATGCTGGGCGGTAACCCGGCGATCGAGGTGACCCGCGTCGAAGACCCGGACGCCCGCGCCCGGCTGGCGGAAATCGCCGAACTGTTCCAGTTCGTCTCCGGCTCCGTGGACGAGATCCTCGAAACCTCACCCGAGCTGCTGCGCGTGCGCGAGGCGGCGGGCAACATCTTCAGCCTGTCGCAAACCCTGCTCGACGAAGCCTCGCACCTGGCCAACGGCTTCGAGAACCTGGCCAGCGGACGCACCCTCGACACCCTCGGCGGCTACGTGCTTGGCCTGCTGGCGCTGGCCTCGATCATCCTCATTGGCCTGGTGATGGTGCGCGCCACCCATCGCCAGTTGCGCGAGACCGCCGAGAAGAACGAGCGCAACCAGCAGGCGATCATGCGCCTGCTCGATGAAATCGAAGAACTGGCCGACTGCGACCTGACCGTGACCGTGTCGGTCACCGAGGATTTCACCGGCGCCATCGCCGACTCGATCAACTATTCCGTGGACCAGCTGCGCGACCTGGTGGCCACCATCATCCACAGCGCCGAGCAGGTCGCCGCTGCCGTGCAGGACACGCAGAACACCTCGCGCCAGTTGGCCAAAGCCTCCGAGCACCAGGCCGACCAGATCAGCGAGGCGTCGGTGGCGGTGGGCGACATGGTCGAGTCGATCGACCGGGTTTCCGCCCATGCCTATGAATCGGCCAAGGTGGCCGAGCGCTCGGTGGCCATCGCCAACAAGGGCAACGAGGTGGTGCACAACACCATCCATGGCATGGACAACATCCGCGAGCAGATCCAGGACACCGCCAAGCGGATCAAGCGTTTGGGCGAGTCGTCCCAGGAAATCGGCGACATCGTCAGCCTGATCGACGACATTGCCGACCAGACCAACATCCTCGCCCTCAATGCGGCGATCCAGGCCTCGCTGGCGGGCGAGGCCGGGCGCGGCTTTGCCGTGGTCGCCGACGAGGTGCAGCGCCTGGCCGAGCGCTCGTCGTCGGCCACCCGGCAGATCGAGGCGCTGGTGCGCACCATCCAGGCCGACACCAACGAGGCGGTCATCTCCATGGAGCAGACCACCGCCGAAGTGGTGCGTGGCGCACGCCTGGCCCAGGATGCCGGGGTGGCCCTGGCAGAAATCGAAGGCGTGTCGCAGACCCTGGCCGAGCTGATCCACAGCATTTCCGACGCCGCGCAATTGCAGACCTCTTCGGCCGGGCAGATTTCCCACACCATGGCGGTGATCCAGCAGATCACCGCGCAGACCTCCGCCGGCTCCGGCGCCACCGCCGACAGCATCCGTCACCTGGCGAAGATGGCCAGCGAGATGCGCCGCTCGGTGTCCGGCTTCACCTTGCCGGTTTCGTCCGCGCGGCGCTGAGGAGCCCCAGATGGCCATCACCGCAGTGAGCCCCGAGCGGCACGACACGGTCGCCCTGGCCTGGACCAAGGGCGCCATCCTCGATTGCCTGGGCCAGGCGCGCCAGGCCCTGGAGCGCTTTACCGGCGAGCCGGACGACCCCAGCCTGCTGGAATTCTTCGTCGATAACCTGCACCAGGTGCAGGGTTGCCTGCGCATGCTCGAACTGCGCGGCGCCGCGCGCCTGGCCGAAGAGCTGGAGCTGCTCGGGCGGGCTATGGCCGATGGCCAGGTTTCACCGCGTGGCGACTGCCTGGGTGCGCTGTTCCGTGGTCTGGAGCAGTTGCCGCCCTATCTGGAGCGTTTGCGCGGTGCTCGCCACGACCTGCCACTGGTGGTGCTGCCGCTGCTCAACCAATTGCGCAGTTGCCGAGGGGTCGACGCCCTGGCCCAAGGCAGCCTGATCGGCGATGCAGCGCAGCGCCTGGCGGGCGCGGCTGACTTGGCCAACCTCGACCTGTCGCTGGGCAACTGGCGCGAGCAGTTGCAGGCGGGCCAGGGCCGTGATGCCCTGCGTTCGGTGGTGATGGCGCTGTGCGATGACCTGGTGCGCATCAAGGAACGCCTCGATCAGTTCGTGCGTGGCGACCGCCAGCAAGGTGAGCAGCTCGATGTGCTGGTCGCCCCTTTGCGGCATGTCGCCGACACCTTGGCGGTGCTGGGCTTCCAGCAGCCACGCCGGGTCATCATCGACCAGGTGCTGGCCTTGCAGGCGCTGGCCCAAGGCGAGCGCGCGGTGGATGACGCCGTGCTGATGGATATCGCCGGGGCCTTGCTGTATGTCGAGGCGACCCTCAACGGCATGGTCGGCCGACTGGAGGACAACCCGCCCGGCAGCCTGCCCAGCGGTGACCTGGTCGATATCCGCCAGGTAGTGCTCAACGAGTCGCTGTCGGTGCTGCAACAGGCCAAGGACTTGATCGGCGACTGTCTCGAGTCGGGCTGGCCACGCCAGCGCCTGCAACCCCTGCCGGGCCTGCTGCAGCAGATACGCGGTGCGCTGGAAATGCTGATGCTGCCAAGCGTCGCCGAGGTGTTCGGTGCCTGTGCCGGGTACCTGCAAGGCTGGTTGTCGCACTTGGACGACGAGCCCCCGGCGGACGAACTGGCGCACCTGGCCGACGCCTTGAGCGCCGCTGAGTGCTACCTGCAATGGCGGGTGGCTGACCCGCTGGTCGACGCCCAGGCGTTCCTCGACCAGGCCTGCACCAGCCTGTCGGCGCTCGGCGTGGAGTGTTGCCGGGCTGAGCAAGACGACCGCGAAGCGCAGGACGGCATCGACGACGAACTGCGCCAGGTTTACCTCGAAGAGGCCGGTGAGCTGCTGCCGGAAATCGAGCGCCAGTGGTTGCGCTGGCGTGCCGACACCACGTTGCGCGAGGCCTTGGTCGAGGTGCGCCGCGCGCTGCACACGCTCAAGGGCGGTGGGCGGGTGGTCCAGGCCCTGGGCGTGGCGGAGCTGGCCTGGGGCGCCGAGCACCTGCTGAACCGCGTGCTGGAAGGGCGGGTGGTGTTGTCTGGCGAGGCGCAGGTGGCCTTGCAGCAGGTGTTCGTGCACCTGCCCGACCTGCTCGCCGATTTCGCCGCTGGGCAAGCGCCGCGTCTGGCACAGCTGGAGCCCCTGGCTGGGCACCTGCATGCCCTGGCGATGAACGACACGCCGGTGAGCGGTGAGGTCGATGGTCTTGACCCGCAGTTGCTGGAAATCTTCCGCAACGAGGCCCAGGGCCACCTGGCCAGCCTGGATGCCTTCCTGCACGAAACGGGCGGCCAGGACACCCCGGTCAACGACCGCCTGCAACGCGCCCTGCATACCCTCAAGGGCAGCGCCGCCATGGCCGGGGTAATGCCGGTCGCCGAGCTGGCCACGGCCCTGGACCGTCTGGCCCGTGAGTACAAGTCGCACCAGTTGCCGTTGCAGGTCGCCGACATCGAGTGGCTGGAGGCTGCCAGGTCGTTGTTCCAGCTTGGCCTGGCCCAGCTCGACAGCACGCCACTGGCGCCGATACCCGGGGCCGCAGCGCTGATCGAACAGGTCGGCGAGGCAGTCGATGCGCGCCTGGCGGTGTTGCATGACGACCCGCAGCAGCCCCGCCGCACGCGGCGCGACCCGCAATTGATCGCGCGCTTCCTGGAGCAGGGCATGGATATCCTGCTGGATGCCGAGTCGCTGCTGTCGCGCTGGCAGGAGCACCCCCGCGAGCGCCACGAACTGGATGCCTTGCTCGACGAGCTGACCACCCTCGGCCACAGCGCGCACCTGGCCGACCTGTGGCAGGTGGATGAGGTCTGCGAGGCGTTGCTCGACCTGTATGGTGCTGTCGAGGAGGGCAGCCTGGTGGCCGACGTGCGTTTCTTCGCCCAGGCCCAGCAAGCCCATGAAGCGTTGCTGGACATGCTCGATGAGATCGCCGCCGGCCAGGAGGTGACGCCACGCCCTGAATGCCTGGATGCCCTGCGCGCGCTGCTCGACACGGCACTGGAGCCTTCGGCCATTGGCCGGGTGGGCGCCGAGGGCGTGGTGCCGCTGGAGCTGCCCGAAGGCCTGCCGGAGCCGGCACTGGTGCAGTTGTTCCTCGAAGAGGCTGACGACACGCTCGCCAGCGCCGACCAGGCGCTGGCGCAGTGGGCGAATGACCCTGACAGTGCTTCGGCGCTGTCGACCTTGCAACACGATCTACAAACCCTGTACGGCGGCGCGCAGCTGGCGGCGCTGGGTGCGCTGGAGGTGCTGGCCCAGGCGCTCGCGCTGCTCTACGAGTCGCTGGTAGAGCGGCGCATAGGTGCTATCGCGGTGCCGCTGGGCTTGCTGCAGCGCAGCCATGCGGCCCTGGCAGATATGCTCGAACAGGTGCGCCAAGGCCACATGCCGGTGTCGAATGTGGCCGTACTGGGCGAGCTGCGTGAGCTGCGCCATGCGCCGCCAGTCGCTTCAAGCGTGCAGGTGCTGGAGGTCGATGGCGAAGCCCCGGCCGACAAGGAACTGCTGGAAGTCTTCCTCGAAGAAAGCTCGGACCTCGTCGAAAGCGCAGGCGCCGCGCTGGCGCGCTGGCAGGCCGACCCGCGCAGCAGCGTCGAGGTGGACAACCTGCTGCGCGACCTGCACACCCTCAAGGGTGGGGCGCGCATGGTGGAAATCGCCGCCATCGGCGACCTTGCCCACGAACTGGAATTCCTCTACGAGCTGCTGGCCGCCGGGCGCCTGCCGCCGAGCCCGGCGCTGTTCAGTTTGTTGCAGAACTGCCATGACCGCCTGGCGCACATGCTCGATGCCGCGCGCCTGGGCCAGCCGCTGCACGCCGCCACGGCGCTGATCGATTACATCCGCAACTTCTCCAGCGCCGCCCTCACCGACAGCGCTGCCGGGCAACTGGCGACCGAGAGCGCACCTACCGAGACACCGGCTGCCGCCCCCGAGCGGGCGCCGGGGGACATGGTCAAGGTCGATGCCGAGCTGCTCGACGATTTGGGCAACCTGGCCAGCGAACACGCGATCATTCGTGGGCGCATCGAGCAGCAGGTGAACGACGCGCAGTTTGCCTTGAACGAGATGGAAACCACCCTGGAGCGCATGCGCGACCAGCTGCTGCGCCTGGACAGCGAGACCCAGGGGCGCCTGGCCAGCCGCTGGCAGGCCGAAGGCGACGTGTACGACGACTTCGACCCCCTGGAGATGGACCGCCACTCCCTGTTGCAGCAGTTGTCGCGGGCATTGTTCGAGTCGGCCTCGGACCTGCTCGACCTCAAGGAAACCCTCGCCCAGCGTGCCCAGGAGGCGCAAGGCCTGTTGCAGCAGCAGGCGCGGGTGAACAGCCAGTTGCAGGAAGGCCTGACTGCAACCCTGATGGTGCCCTTCGAACGCCTGGTGCCGCGCTTGCAGCGGGTGGTGCGGCAGGTGGCCAGTGAGCTGGGCAAGCAGGTGGAGCTGGTGGTCGGCAACGCCGAGGGCGAGCTGGACCGCAGCGTGCTCGAACGCATGGTAGCGCCGCTCGAGCACATGCTGCGCAACGCCGTCGACCATGGCCTGGAGAGCCGCGAGGCGCGCCTGGCCGCAGGTAAGCCTGCGCACGGCACCATTCACCTGAACCTGCTGCACGAAGGCGCCGACATCGTCATCGAGATGAGCGACGACGGCGCCGGCGTGCCGCTGGAGGCGGTGCGCGAGAAGGCCATCAAGCGCGGCCTGCTGGCGCCCCAGGCGCAGTTGAGCGACCACGAGATCTTGCAGTTCATCCTGCGTCCCGGGTTTTCCACCGCCGAGAAGATCACCCAGATTTCCGGGCGCGGCCTGGGCATGGACGTGGTGCACGAAGAGGTCAAGCAACTGGGGGGCGCGATGAGTATCGAGTCCAGCCCTGGCAAGGGCGCGCGCTTTCTCATTCGCTTGCCGTTCACCGTGTCGCTGAACCGGGCCTTGATGGTGCACCTGGGCGATGAGCAGTACGCCATTCCGCTCAATACCATCGAAGGCATCGTGCGGGTGCCGCCCGCGGAGCTCGAGGCCTGCTACCAACTCGACCCGCCGCGCTACCGCTACGCCGGGCACGAATACGACCTGCGCTACCTGGGCGAGCTGTTGCAGGACGGCGCTCGGCCTCACTTGTTGGGCCAGACCGTACCCCTTCCGGTGTTGCTGGTGCATGCCCAGGAGCAGTCGTTCGCGATCCAGGGTGATGGCCTGTCGCCGAGCCGGGAAATCGTGGTCAAGAGCCTGGGGCCGCAGTTCGCCGCGGTGCCGGGGCTCTCGGGTGCGACCCTGCTGGGCGATGGCCGGGTGGTGCTGATTCTCGACCTGCTGGGCCAGTTGCGCGGGCAACAACGTCGTTTGGCGCGGTTGCCTAGCGGTTTGGATGCGCAGCTGCCGCTGTTCGGCCCGGCACCACGACGCGCCTTGCTGGTGATGGTGGTGGACGACTCGGTGACCGTGCGCAAGGTCACCAGCCGCCTGCTGGAGCGCCATGGCATGAGCGTGCTGACCGCCAAGGACGGGGTCGATGCCATGGCCTTGCTCGAAGAGCACCGCCCCGATGTGCTGCTGCTGGATATCGAGATGCCGCGCATGGACGGTTTCGAGGTGGCCACGCGCATTCGTCGCGACGCGCGCTTGCGCGACCTGCCGATCATCATGATCACCTCGCGCACTGGCCAGAAGCACCGTGACCGGGCCATGGCCATCGGCGTCAACGAGTACCTGGGCAAGCCTTACCAGGAGTCGCTGCTGCTACACAGCATCGCCCATTGGAGCCAGCTTCATGCTTGAACATATCGCCGGCCAGCGCAGCAGCCTGACCGGGCTGCTGCTGCCCTTGGGCGACCGCACGCTGGTGCTGCCCAGCGTCGCGGTGGCCGAGCTTATCGGTGAGCGGCGTTTCGTTTGCGAAACCTTCGAGCCGTCGTGGCACATGGGCTGGATCGACTGGCGCCAGCAGCGCCTGCCGCTGATTGGCTTCGAGGCCGCTTGCGGGGGGGAAACACCTTGCGGCGAGCGGGCGCGGGTGGTGGTGCTCAATGCCCTGGGCAACACCGGCCTGCGCTACCTGGCCGTGTTGCTGCAAGACATTCCGCGCTCGTGCAAGCTCGACAGCCAGCTCAACTACGTGGATGTGCCGCTGGGGTCGATGGAGCTGGCGGCGGTGCAGGTGGGCGAGCAGGTGGCACGGGTGCCGGACCTGGGGGCGTTGGAGCGGTTGGTGCGTGACGCGGATTTGCAATACTCCCCCGCCTAGTATCGACGCGACGCCGCTCCCACGAACCCTCAGGAACCCATCCCCCCTCAAGAGGTCCATGCCTGCATGTACTACGGTGAACGCTTCAACGCCTGGACCCACCTGGTGGGCGCGGTACTGGCCTGCATCGGCGCGGTCTGGCTGATCGTCGTCGCGGGCCTGCAAGGCGACCCCTGGAAGATCGTCAGCTTCTCCATCTACGGCTTCACCCTGCTGCTGCTCTACAGCATCTCCACCCTCTACCACAGCACCCGTGGCCGGGCGAAGGTGATCATGCGCAAGCTTGACCACCTGTCGATCTACCTGCTGATCGCTGGCAGCTACACACCTTTCTGCCTGGTGAGCCTGCGCGGACCCTGGGGCTGGAGCTTGTTCGGGGTGGTCTGGGGGCTGGCGCTGGTGGGCATGTTGCAGGAGATAAAACCGCGTTCGGAGGCGCGCATCCTGTCGATCATCATCTACGCGGTGATGGGCTGGATCGTGCTGGTGGCGGTCAAGCCGCTGCTGCACAGCCTCGGCGCTGCAGGCTTCGCCTGGCTGGCGGCGGGCGGCGTGCTCTATACCGTCGGCATTATTTTCTTCGCCCTGGACAGCCGCTTGCGCCACGGCCACGGCATCTGGCACCTGTTCGTCATCGCTGGCAGCCTGATGCACTTCGTGGCGGTGTTCTTCTACGTGCTTTAGAAATCGCCCCACAGTTGCTGCGCCACCGTCAGCGCCACCACTGGCGCGGTTTCGGTGCGCAGTACGCGTGGGCCGAGGCGGGCGGCATTGAAGCCGTTTGCCTTGGCCTGCTCGACCTCCGCATCGCTCAAGCCGCCCTCGGGGCCGATCAGGAACGCCAGGCGCGCGGGCTTGGCGTGGCTGGTCAGTGGCTCGGCGACAGGGTGCAGCACCAGCTTGAGGTCGGCATCGCTGCCCTTGAGCCATTCGGCCAAGGTCACGGGTGGGTGGATCACCGGCACGCTCGAACGGCCGCACTGTTCACAGGCGCTGATCGCCACCTGGCGCCAGTGAGCCAGGCGTTTGTCGGCGCGCTCGTCCTTCAGGCGCACTTCGCAGCGTTCGCTGACGATCGGGGTGATTTCGTTCACACCCAGCTCGGTGGCCTTCTGGATCGCCCAGTCCATGCGCTCGCCACGGGACAGGCCCTGGCCGAGGTGGATGTGCAGCGGCGACTCGGCCTGGCCGGGCAGGGCCTGGTCGAGGGACACGCGCACAGTCTTCTTGCCGACCTCCAGCAACTGGCCGAGGTATTCCTGGCCGCTGCCGTCGAACAGCTGCACGGCATCGCCTGCGCTCATGCGCAGTACGCGGCCGATGTAGTGGGCCTGGGCCTCGGGCAGGTCGTGCTCGCCGAGGGAGAGGGGGGCGTCGATGAAGAAGCGGGAAAGGCGCATGGTTCAACTCAGAGCAAAAGGTTGACTTGGGCCCTGTAGGAGCGGGCTTGCCCGCGAAGCAGGCACCGCGGTGTATGGCACCGGCTGCGCCGGTGTTCGCGGGCAAGCCCGCTC
>NZ_JBNNVR010000096.1:0-20233 GCF_050280645.1 Pseudomonas sp. NPDC089554 | reverse complement strand
GCACCGTCGATGGCGGCGCAGGCACCTGGGGCGGCGCCACGACCAACTGGACCAACGTCAACGGCACGCTCAACAGCGCCTGGGGCAGGACATTTCCATCAGCGTGGCGCAGGACTATTCCCCCGTGCGCGAAGGCTTCCGACGCATGCAGCAGATCGGCCTGGGCCTGGGCCTGGTGGCGCTGGTGCTGGTGCTGGTGTTGCAACGCATCACCGTGACCCGCTCGCTGCGCCCGCTGGAGCGCGCCCGCCGGCAGATCGCCCAGTTGCAACAGGGCAAGCGCTCGCAGCTCGATGCCGAGGTGCCCACCGAACTGCAACCGCTGGTCGACCAGGTCAACCACCTGCTGGCGCACACCGAGGACAGCCTGCGCCGCTCGCGCAACGCGCTGGGCAACCTGGGCCACGCGCTGAAGACGCCCCTGGCGGTGTTGCTGAGCCTGGCGGCCAGCGACCGCCTGCGCGAGCTGCCCGAGGTGAGCGCGCAGATGCGCGAGCAGCTCGAGCAGATCCAGCAGCGCCTGGCCCGCGAACTGAACCGCGCGCGCCTGGCTGGCGATGCCCTGCCGGGCGCGCAGTTCGATTGCGACAGCGAACTGCCGGGGCTGCTCTCGACCTTGGGCATGATCCATGGCGAAGGCCTGCTGCTGACCCACGACGTGCCCCCCGGTCTGCAATTGCCGTGGGACCGCGAAGACCTGCTGGAGCTGCTCGGCAACCTGCTGGACAACGCCTGCAAATGGGCGGACAGCGAAGTGCGCCTGGGCATGGCCAGCAGCGCCGGGGGCTATCGGCTGTGGGTCGACGACGACGGCCCAGGCATTCCCCAGGATGCCCGACAGCAAGTGCTGGAGCGCGGTTCGCGGCTGGACGAGCAGGTCGATGGCCATGGCCTGGGGCTGGGTATCGTGCGCGACATCGTCGAGGCCTGGGAGGGCAGCATAGCGCTGCTGGACAGCCCACTGGGTGGGCTGCGGGTCAGCATCGAGCTGCCACGCAAAGGGCGCTGACGCTTTCGCTTCATCCAGCAAAAATATTGCAGTTCAGCCGCAGTTTTTTGAATTGGCCCTGAAACGGTGCGCGCTGCACAATCTGCCCCACGAAACGTCTCTGTTTCCAATGCCTCCTTTTGTAGGGAGTTTTTAGCCCAGACCGGTAAGGCTGGGCTTTCTTTTTCTCCTGAATCCACAAAGCGTAATGACCCCAATGCCTGCTCCACGCCCTGAAGGCCGCTTGCAACGCTTGCTGCCAGCACCGCCGAACACCTCGCCGCGCGAATGGCTACGCGCCAGTGTCGGTGCGCTGCTTGGCCTGTTCCTCGGCGGCTGGCTGTGCAGCCTGGCCTATGGCCCCGGCATCGCCCTGCACCTGCTCGGCCCACTGGCCGCCTCTGCGGTGCTGATGTTTGCCTTGCACTCCGCGCCCCTGGCGCAACCCTGGCCGGTACTGGGCAGTTACCTGTTGTCGTGCGTGGTGGGCCTTGGCATGCGCCAGGGCCTGGGGGCCGAGCTGTGGGTAGCCGCCGCTGCGCTGGCTATTTCCCTGGTGCTGATGTGCCTGCTGCGTTGCTTGCATCCGCCGGGCGGCGGTGTGGCGGTGACGGCCGTGCTGGCCGACAGCGGGCTGGTCGCACTGGGTGACCACCTGCTCGAGCCCGTGCTGCTCAACGCCTTGATCCTGGTGATGGCGGCGGTGCTCTACAACCGCCTGACTGGTGTGCGCTACCCCAAGGGCGCGCTGCCACGGCACAACCTGCATCACACCCACGACCTGCTTGCCAGCGAGCGCGTTGGCGTCAGCGGCCAAGACCTGGACAAGGCCCTGGAAGAACTGGGCGAGTTCGTCGACGTTACCCGCGACGAGCTAGAACGCATCATCCTGGCCACCGAGCAGCATGCCCTGCACCGCAGCCTGGGAGGCATCGGCGCAGCCTCGGTGATGTCCCGCGACGTGCAGTGCGCCTCGCCGTCCACCACCCTGGAGCAAGCCTGGAAGATGCTCTCCGACCACCACGTAAAGACCCTGCCAGTGCTGGATGAGGGCCGTTTGGTGGGGATTGTCAGCCTCGCTGATCTGGTCGGTGCGGCCATGCAGCGTGGGCGCTTCAGCTGGCGTGGATGGTTCGCACGCAAGCCGGTGCGCCTGGGCCAGGTGATGAGCCGGGAGGTGGTCAGCGTGAGCCGCGACTACCCCCTCGAGCGCCTGCTGCCACTGCTCAGCGAGCAGGGCTTGCATTGCCTGCCGGTGCTCGAAGGCGACACCCTGGTGGGTGTGGTCACCCAGACCGACCTGATCGCCGGCCTCAAGCGTCATCTGCTCAAGCGTGGCGCGCAGGTCTCAGGCGAGCGGGTCCCAGCGCTGTGACCAGTCGCTGACACCGTCGGCCACCTGCCGGCGCAACACCGCCAGGGCCTGCTGCAAGGCATGGCTGTCACGCTCGCGGGCATACACCAGGAAGGTCGGGTAGGTGAATTCCGGCGCCTGTGGCACCCGCTCCAGCACACCGCTGTCCAGGTAGGCCTGCACCACCCGCGTGCGGAAGTAGCCGCTACCGCCCTGGTCGAGAATGAACTGCAAGGCCAGCGGCCCGAGGTTGAAGCTCAGCGCCGCGCGGGCGCAGTCGGGCAGGGCGGCGTCGTGCTGGCGGCGGAAGTCTTCGCCCCAGTCGATGTAGATGTAAGGCTCGGGCCGGTCGACACGGCGTATGCGAACCAGCTTCTCTTCCATCAGCTGTTCCACTTGCAGGCCTGGGCCGTAGTTCGGCTGGTAGACCAGCGCGGCGTCCAGCAGGCCTTTTTCCACCTTGCGCAGCAACGATTCGCCATCACTCACCTCGGTACGAATGGCGTGGCCGGGCAGCGCTTGGTGCAGGGCGCTGGCCCAGTCGAGGATCATCGGGTTGCCCAGGCTCACCTCGCCACCCAGGTGCAGCGCCTGATGGCCTCCCGAAGGTAGCGGCAGGTCGCGACGGGCGGCCTCCCAGGTCTGCACCAGCTGGTTGGCGTAGGGGATGAATGCCTCGCCGTTGCCGGTCAGGGTCACGCCGCTGCGGCTGCGCACGAACAGTTGGCAGCCCAGTTGCTGCTCAAGGCGCTGCACCCGTGCGGAAATCGCCGTCTGCGTCACGAACAGGCGTTCGGCAGCAGCCACCAGGCTGCCGCAGCGCACGATTTCCAGGAAGGTACGGGCTTGATCGATGTCCATGCGCAAGCTCAAAGGCGATAAGTCCGCACATTCTGTAGGACCGTGCGGGTTTCGCAAGAGAGACATGCAAATTTGCAGGTCCGATAGGACTTTAGTCACATGGCACGGCACGTTTGCCGGTCCATACTCAAGGTTGCCCTTCAATAACAACAAGTACCGGGTTCCGATCGACATGACCTACCAGCACAGTTACGCCCACGCCATTGCCGACCCCGCTGCCTTCTGGGCCGAACAGGCCGAACACCTGGCCTGGCAGCGCAAACCTTCCCAGACCTTGCAGGAAAACCCCGACGGCACCCACCGCTGGTTCGCCGATGGCCGCCTGAACAGTTGCTACTTGGCCCTGGACCATCAGATCGAGCAGGGCCGCGGTGAACAGACGGCGCTGATCTACGACTCGCCCGTGACTGGCGTGCAGCAGCGCTTCACCTACAACCAGCTGCGCGACGAGGTGGCGCGCCTGGCCGGCCTCTTGCGCAGCCTGGGCGTGAACAAGGGTGATGGGGTGATCATCTACATGCCCATGGTGCCCCAGGCGGCCATGGCCATGCTCGCCTGTGCGCGTATCGGTGCAGTGCACTCGGTAGTGTTCGGGGGCTTTGCTGCTGTGGAGCTGGCCGCGCGTATCGACGACGCGCGCCCGACGCTGCTGCTCACCGCCTCGTGCGGCCTGGAGTTCGACCGGGTCATCGAATACAAGCCCTTGGTCGACCGCGCCTTGCAGTTGGCCAAGCATCAGCCCAGGCAGGTGCTGGTGCTGCAACGTCCGCAGGCGAAGGCCACCTTGCAAGCACCGCGCGATCTGGATTGGCAGCAAGCCTTGGTCGGCGCCGAGCCGGTGGCGCCGGTCACCCTCGATGCGGGCGACCCGCTGTACATCATGTACACCTCAGGCACCACCGGAAAACCCAAGGGCATCGTGCGTGAAAACGGCGGTAACGCCGTCGCCCTGTGCTACGCCATGCGGCATATCTACGGCATGCAGGCGGGCGATGTGTGGTGGGGCATTTCCGATGTCGGCTGGGTGGTCGGCCATTCACTGATCGTCTACGGGCCGCTGATGAGTGGCTGCACCACGGTGTTCTACGAAGGCAAGCCGATTCGCACGCCTGATGCCTCGGCCTACTGGCGGGTGGTGGAGCAGTATCGGGTCAATGGCCTGTTCTGCGCGCCCACCGCGATGCGCGCGATCCGCAAGGAAGACCCCGAGGGCGCGTTGATCCGTCGTCACGATCTGAGTTCGCTGCGCCACCTGTTCCTGGCCGGCGAGAAGCTCGACTCCAGCAACCATGCGTGGCTGGAAGGGGTCACTGGCAAACCGGTGCACGACCACTGGTGGCAGACCGAGACCGGTTGGCCGGTCACCGCGCCCTGCGTCGGTTTGCCGGGCAGCGAGGCGCGGCCGGGCTCGAGCAACCGCGCGGTGCCGGGCTACCACGTGCAGGTGCTGGACGACGACGGCCATCTACTGGGACCGAACCAGCAAGGCGCCATCGTCATCGCCCTGCCGTTGCCGCCAGGGTGCAGCCAGACCCTCTGGGGCGACCACGAACGCTACCTGCAGGCCTACCTGCACACCTACCCGGGCTACTACCACACCGGCGACGGCGGCTACCTGGATGACGACGGTTTCGTCTACATCATGGGCCGCACCGACGATGTGATAAACGTCTCCGGGCACCGCTTGTCCACCGGCGAGATGGAGGACCTGGTAGCCCGCCACCCGGCCGTGGCCGAGTGCGCGGTGATCGGCGTGCACGATGCGATCAAGGGCCAGGTGCCGTTGGCGTTGGTGGTGGTCAAGGATGGCGAGGGTATTTCCGAGCAGCAGTTGCAGGCGGAGCTGGCGGCCAGCGTGCGTGAGCATATCGGTGCGCTGGCCTGCTTCAACCGTGTGCGGCGGGTGTCGCGCTTGCCCAAGACCCGCTCGGGCAAGATTCTGCGGGCGGTGCTGCGCAAGATCGCCGACGGCCAAGCCTATGTGCCGCCCTCGACCCTGGACGACCCGGCGGTGCTGGTGGAGATCGAAGCGGTGTTGGCCGATCTGCCGCGCGCCGGGTGAGGCGGCAGGTCAGGCAGGGGTATCGGGTGCCTTGCGTTCCAGTTGGCGCTCGATCATGTACTTGACTGCCAGGCGCCGCTCCTTGAGGCGGTGCAGGTCGTCGTCGCTGGCGATGCCGGCCGAGATGGCCTCGGCGGCGAGTATCTGGTTGTCGAGGTCGATGTAGTCATCGAGCAGCCGGTCGAGGGTTGGGTCTTTCTGGCGGCGCTGCTGGACGATTTCGCGGGGGTAGTGAAGGTCTTGGTAAAGGTCGTGGGAAACTGGCATGAAGCCCTCCTTGGAATGCGGGTGTGGGTTACCTGATTGGAAGGAGGAAATTGAATTGTGTTGAGCTGGGGTGAGGGGAAATCGACGAACGGTCGTGGCGTCTGTTGCGGCCCTTTCGCGGGCAAGCCCGCTCCTACAGGTACAGCGTCGCTCCCGAGAGCTGTGGTGAACCTGTAGGAGCGGGCTTGCCCGCGAAAGGGCATAACAGGCTCGACACTAACTTGCTGTTTTAAGGCAATTTTTTTCGCAAAGGGGGTTTTCGACTAGGAAAAATGTTGTTAAAGTGCGGCCCATTCCAGCACAGCAGCACTCGCAGCTGTCAGCGAATGCTTCACAGGGGCGTCGCCAAGCGGTAAGGCAGCAGGTTTTGATCCTGCCATGCGTTGGTTCGAATCCAGCCGCCCCTGCCATTTCCTTACTTACCTTTCTAAACGTCCAGGCTACCAGTCAGCCTGGGGCTTTCGCGTTTCTACGATTCCTGAAAACCGTGTCGCTCAGCCCATGCCGCCCAGCAGTTCATTCAGCGTGCGGGTCAGCTCCTCGGCCTGCACCGGTTTCTGCATCACCAGGCTGCCCGGCAGCTCAAGCCCCTGCAACTCGGCGTAACCGGTGAGGAACACCACCGGCAGGTGCGGGTAGCGTTCCCGCGCGGCGCGGGCCAGTTGGGCGCCGTTGAATTCGGGCATGGCGAAGTCGGTGAGCAGCACGTCGATACCGTCGTCGAGCAGCGCCAGCGCCTGCTCACCGCTGTGCGCCTGGCGCACCTGGTAGCCATACAGGCGCAGCACGTCGCCGATCATGTCGCGCACCAGGTGGTCGTCATCCACCAGCAGTACCGTGCGGTCGCGCCCGCGGTTGATATTGGGGGCGACCTGGGGCACATCGGCCGTGTCCGGGGCCTGGCCTTGCTTGGCCGCCGGCAGGTACACACTGACCTGGGTGCCATGCCCTGGCTGGGTATCGATGCGCACGCCGCCGCCGGATTGTTTGGCAAAGCCGAATACCTGGGCCAGGCCCAGGCCCGAGCCCTTGCCGATGTCCTTGGTGGTGAAGAACGGCTCGAACACCCGCGCCACCACGTCCGCACTCATGCCACAACCGGTGTCGCGAATCGACAGCATCACGTATTCGCCGGGGTCTGGGTCTTCCGGGCGCTGCGGGCGGGCGTCGATGCAGGTGTTGCGGGTCGACAGGGTCAGCTGGCCGCCGGCCTGCATGGCGTCGCGCGCGTTGATCGCCAGGTTGAGGATGATCATCTCGGTCTGGGTCGGGTCGGTCAGGGCCGGCCATAGGCGCTGGTCGAGGTCCAGGCGTACCGAGATATTGCCGCCCAGGGTGCGGCGTAACAATTCTTCCAGGCCCGTCAGGGTGCCGTTGAGGTTCAGCGGCACTGGCTCCAGGCGCTGGCGACGGGAGAATGCCAGCAACTGCGAGGTCAGCTTGGCACCGCGCTCACCGGCCTCGCGGATGTGCTTGAGGCGGGTGCGGGCTTTTTCCAGGTTGCTCTTGTCCAGGTCCCGTTCCAGGAAGCTGGCGCCGGTGAGGATCACCGTCAGCAGGTTGTTGAAGTCGTGTGCGACACCTGCGGTGAGCTGGCCGACGGCCTCCAGGCGCTGCATCTGTTGCAACGCCGCCTCGATGCGTTCGCGTTCGTCGATCTGTTCGCGCAGCCGCGCATTGGCCTCGGCCAGGCCCACCGCCGAGGCGCGTTCGCTACTGATGTCGCGGGCCACCACGTACAGCAGGGTGTCTTCCGGCACCACCACCCACGACAACCAGCGTTGCTGGCCGCTGGCGTGTTGGATGCGGCCGATGAAGCGGGCGCTGGTGCGGCCGTGGGCGAGGGCAGCCAGCTCGTCGAGGAAGGCTTCCTGCTCGGGCTCGGGCAGCAGGTGCAGCAGCGAGGTCTGGCTCAGGCGTTCGCGGCTGAAGCCCAGGGTGGCTTCCCAGGCCGGGTTCAGGGTGACCGGCGTGAGGTCCTTGTTGAGCACGGCCAGCAGGTCCTGGGACAGCTCCCAGGCACGGTCCCGTTCACGGGTGCGGCGCTCGACCCGTTCGCCGAGCATTTCGTTGAGCCGCTCCAGCGCCTGGGTGGCTTCGCGCTGTTGGTGGATGTCCTGCAACACCCCGGAGAACCGCACGCAGCGGCCCTCGACGAACTGGGTCTGGCCGGTCGACAGCAGCCAGTGCGGCTCCCGGCCGTGGGGGTGGGCGATGCGGAACTCGACGCGGTAGTGGCCATCGCCGTCCGGGTCCATGGCCTGTTCCACCGCTTCGCGCACCCGTACCAGGTCGTCGGGGTAGAGGCCGGCGTAGAACACCTCCAGGGTCATCTCGGTGTCTATCGGCAGGCCGAACAGGCGCTTGCAGCGGTCGTCCCACATCAGCAGGCCGTCCTGCGGGCGGAAGTCCCAGGTGCCCATGCCGGCCGCATCGATGGCGATGCGGGCACGGGCCTCGACGTCGGCCAGCGCTTCTTCGGCGCGACGCCTGCGCTGGCGTTCCTGCACCTCGGTCATGGCCCGGCGCACGGCCTTTGGCAGCAGCGGCAGGTTCTTCTTCAGCACATAGTCGGTGGCACCCAGGCGGATCATCTCCACCGCGTGCTCCTCGCCATAGATGCCGGACAGGAAGATGAAAGGCACGTCCGGCGCCAGGCGCTGGGCGATGGCCAGCACGTCGGTGCCCGACGAGCCAGGCAGCACGCAGTCGCAGAGGATCAGGTCGAAGCTGCCCTCGGTCAGGGCGTGCTCCACGCCCACATGGTCGAACACTAGTTGCGATTGGATCTGCAACCCACTGCGCTCCAGGCGCACCAAGGTCAGCTCGGCGTCCATGGAGCTGTCTTCGACCATCAGCAATTTCAGCGTTTGCTGCATCGAGGCGACCTTCAGTTACCGTTGCGTCGGTTCAAGCGTGCCGAGCCCGGTGGCGGTTCGTTGAGCACTGCCCAGAACACCCCAAGGTCGGAGATGGCGGCGACGAACTCCTTGAACTCCACCGGCTTGACCACGTAGGCGTTGACCCCCAGCTCATAGGCGCGCAGCAGGTCGGGCTCTTCACGCGAGGACGTCAGCATCACCGTCGGGATGCTGCGCAACTCGGCGGTGGTACGTACCGCCTTGAGCACTTCCAGGCCATCGACCTTGGGCAGCTTCAGGTCCAGCAGCAGGACCGCCGGGTTGCCATCGGCGCGTTCGGCATAGGCGTTGCGTCGCAGCAGGTAGTCCAGCGCGTCGGCGCCATCGCGCAGCACGATGACCTCGTTGGCCAGCTGGCTGCGCTCAAGGGCCAGCAGGGTCAGCTCCAGGTCGCGGGGGTTGTCTTCGACCAGCAGGATCGGCTTGAGCATGATGGGTGTGCTTACCTCAGGTATTCAACGGGTGACGGGGAAGGGTGAAGTGGAACGTGGCACCCCGGTCGGTTTCGCCTTCGGCCCAGACCTGTCCGTCGTGACGCTCGATGATGCGGCGCACGCTGGCAAGGCCAATGCCGGTGCCTTCGAAGTCTTCCATGCGGTGCAGCCGCTGGAACACCCCGAACAGTTTGTTGGCGTAGGTCATGTCGAAGCCCACGCCGTTGTCCTTGATGAAGATCTCGATCTGCTCCGGGTGCTCCACGGCGCCGATCTCGATGCGCGCCGGGTCTCGGCCACGGGTGTACTTGATGGCGTTGGCGATCAGGTTCTGCAACGCCAGGTTGATGAACGCCGGGTCGCCGATCACTTTCGGCAACTGGGCGACATGCCACTCGATATTACGCCCTGCATAGTCCGGCGCGCACTCGGCGCGTAGGGTTTCTACCAGGGCATTGAGGTCCACGTCTGACAAGCGCAGGGCCGAGCGGCCCATTTGCGAGAAATTGAGCAGGTTGTCCACCAGGGTGCCGGCGAAATGCGCTGCTTCGCCGATATGCTGGAGGAAGCGCCGACCGCGTTCGGTCAGGTGCTCGCCTTCGATTTCGGTCAGCAGTTCGCTGTAGCCAGCGATATGGCGCAAGGGCGCGCGCAGGTCGTGGGACACACTGTAGGAAAAGGCCTCGAGCTCCTTGTTCGAACGCAGCAGCTCGTCGCTCAACTGCGCCAACTCCTCGGCCTTGCGCAGCACGATGCCCAGCACCGCCGTGCGCAGCTCCACCACGGCATCGACCACCAGCGGGCTCCACGGGGCGCAGAAACCGCGCACCTCTTGCTGCCAGCTGTCGAAGCTGTGCCGCGGGCTGAGGTTGCCCTGGGGGCTTACCTCTTTATGGGGCGGGCCTGCCCAGGTCACGGTATGGGCATGCTCGGGGCGGAACCACAGCAGGTAATGCGAGTGAATCTGCGAGATCGCCACGGCCAGCACGCCACCGGCATGCGAGGCCAGCTCCGGCAGCTCGGGAACATCCCGGCCCAGGTTGTCACTGTGGTACACCGCTTCGTCACCATGCTGCGCCAGCCAGTGCACCAGGGCGTCGACCTGGGCCTGTGGCGGCGTGTTGCCGACCAGGTCGCAGCGCCCGGCGCTGATGATCGCCGCGCCCGTGGCCCCGGCGAAGTCCAGCAGCACCTTGGGCAGGCTCAGCAGGCCGGCGCTGACGCTGTCATGGTCGGCCATGGCTGAGAGCATCTGCACGATGCGCTGGCGCAATTCGAGCAAGTCGCGGGTGCTGGTGTGCGACTCGTGGGACTCGATCTGCAACGACAGCACGCTGCCCAGCAGCTCGCAGGCGGTGCGGGTGCGCAGGTCGACTGCGCGCGGCTGCTCATGGTGGCAGGAGATCAACCCCCACAGCTGGCCATCGACCACGATCGACAGCGACATAGAAGCCAGGGTGCCCATGTTGCGCATGTATTGCAGGTGCACCGGCGACACGCTGCGCAGCGCCGCGAAGCTCATGTCCAGCGGCTTGCCGGTGCGCGGGTTGGTGTCCGGCAGCAGCGGTGAGGCCTGGTAGTTGGCGTCTTCGATCAGGCGGATGCGATTGACCCGGTACAGCTCCCGGGCCTGGCGCGGGATATCTGCCGCCGGGAAGTGCAGGCCGAGGTAGCGTGGGTAGCCGGGGTCGGCCGCTTCGGCCAGCACCTGGCCGTTGCCTTCGGCGTCGAAGCGGTAGGCCTTGACCCGGCCAAAGCCGGTGATGCGCTTGATTTGCAGCACCGACTGCTGCAGCAGCTCTTCGATGCTGCCAGCCTGGTGCAGGCTGCCGACGAAGCTGCGCACCAACGGGTAGTAGTCGTGCTCGCCCAGGCTGTCGTTGTTGCGGCAGGGTTCGAACTCGACGATCAGCACCTGGTCATGGCGGTGCGCCAGCAGCCGCAGGCTGTCCTCGCAAGGAGCACCTGGGCGCAGGCGCACATCGCCGATATGAAAGGGGAACACCTCATCGCTAGGCAAGCGGCCCAGCTTGCCGCGCAGGTCGAAGCCGCCGTCGAGCAGTTCGGGGAGTGCGCAACCCAGCAACCCCTGAGCCGGCATGCCCAGCCAGCGTTCGGCGTTTTCGCTGGCCTGGAGGATGCGCAGGTCGTGTTCTTCCAGTACCAGCAGGAAACCCTGGGGCTGAATGCTACCCGGCACCTGGATAGGTTCCTGGGCACAGCGTTCGATGGCCTGGTCGAAGGCGGTCTGGGCAGTGGTCAAGAAAACTCTCCTGTTTATAGCCGGGCGCGCTGTCCAAATACGTTTGGCACAGGGTATTGCCACGGCAAGGTAACAGATACCGGGTGGCTTCGCCGCGCTCATGGCTATTTGAGGGCAATTGTAGGGCGAGGTTCTACTCGACTTCAGAATTTGTACAGGTTTTGTAGGTCGCCTGCGATGAAGCTTCCGGTTTTTTCCGGGCGTAGCTGTTGTTGGTGAATTTTCCCGCACTCTAGCGGGATCCAATCTGACTGCTAAGCTCAAGAAAGCACAAGGAACACTGGGTAGGGAAATTCGGTGACGGAGCGCTTTCTGGCCATGCTGTACGGCCTGCTGTTGAGCAGCGGTGCCATAGCAGCGGACTTTCTCGTCGAGGTGCAGGTTCAGGTGCAGCGCGGCTGCATGCTGGTCAGCCAACCTCGCGATGCCGGTGCACAGGCCGCAGGTCGTATCGACCTGGGGGTTGTCGCGCGCCTCGATGGCCCTGGCGCGCCCTCGAGTGGCGTGCTCTACAGCCCGCGTCCACCGCGCCTTGAGTGCAACCCCGATACCCCCTATCAAATTCGCGTCGACGGCGGCCAGCACGGCGGCGTCGGCGAACTGCGCTTCCTGGCCAGCGACGACGCCCAGGCCCGTCCGATTCCGTATCGCCTCTACCGCGATGCTGCATGGCGCGAGCCTTTGCCGGTGGACGTCGCGCAGTCGGCAAGGGTGCCCGACAGCGGCTCGGTGGAGCTGCCGCTATACGCCCGCATCGACACACTGGCCTGGGTGCCGCGCACCGGGTTGTATGCCGACCTGCTTAAAGTCACGGTCACCTGGTAGGCGCTCGCCATGCACAAGGACTCGTAGCCATGTACCGCACCTCGATCCTCCTGCTGACCCTTGGGCCGCTGCTGCTGCCCAGCGGCGCTGTGCACGGCAGCACCAGCGGGTTCATCCAGGCGCGCCTGGTCATCAGCGCCGCCTGCCAAATCAGCAGTGACCCACAACCGGCCACCCTGGGCAATCCCGGCGTCATCGATTTCGGCGCCCAGGGCCCAAGCTGGGACCAGCCATTGCGCGGCCGTGTGGATGAGTCGGGTGGGGAGGGCAGCTTGCAGATCAGTTGCTCGCCGCAGGTGCGCGCCTTCAGCGTACGCATCGACGAAGGCCTCAATGGCAGCGACGGCGTGCGTCGGCTGAGTAATGGCCGTGAGGTGATTCCCTACCAACTGGCCGCCGACCCCGGCGGCAACAGCCGCTATGTCATTGGCCAGCCGCGCACCTTCGCCATTCGCAGCAGCGAGCAGGTCCCGATTCCGATCTACGGCGTGGTCATCGCGCACCCTCGCGCGCTGCCCGCCGGTTTCTACCGCGACACCCTGAGGGTGACACTGGACTGGTAACACGCAAGGAGGTTTGTATGGCACGCACACTCACCCACGGCATCCTCGCAGGCCTCGGGCTTGCCCTGGCGTTCAACGCCCAGGCGGCGACCGTGACCGGCACCATTAGCTCGACCCTGACCCTCACCGCCGCCTGCCAGGTCAACGGCAGCTCGGGCACCTCGGGTCTGAACTTCGGTTCGCTGAACTTCGGCACCCAGGACTCGCTGTTCACCACCGCCAACGGCCAGGTGCTCGGCGGGGGCGGCGGCGCCATGAGCATTCTCTGCTCAGCGGGTACGGTGCCGGCGATCCGCGTTCGCGCTGGCGCCCACGACGGGCAGTCCGCCGGCGGCACCCGGGCCCTGGCCGATGGCAGCGGCAACTTTGTGCCCTACGACTTCTACACCGATGCCGGGCACACCTCGCTGCTGGCCATCGACGGCACCATCACCCTGCCGACCAGCACCGGGGTGGCGCAGACCGTCAACCTGTACGGCCAGGCGCGTGGCAAGGCTGGGTTGCCAGCGGGCACCTACACCGACACGGTGGCGGTCGAGCTGAGCTTCTGAGCCATGTCCAGCTGGCTGCGCAGCAGCCTCGCGGGGTTGCTCGGGCTGGGCATGGCGCTGCCTGTGTCGGCGGCGACCACCAGCACCTTCCAGGTCAGCGCGACGATCACCGCTGGCTGCCTGGTGGTGGGCGGCGTGACCAACTATGGGGTGCTCGACTACGGCATCAGTTCGGCGTTGTCGACTGCGGCGCTGAGCACCTCCCTGGGCGGCACCACGGTGACCTTCCAGTGCACCCCCGGGGTGGCCCTGAGCATGAGCCTGGATGGCGGCCAGAACAGCGCCGCCGGTACGCGCAACCTCAAGCGCAGCGGTGGTGCGCAACTGCTGGCCTACCAGTTGTTTCGCGACGCCGCGCTGACCCAGAGCCTGGGCATCGGCGCCAACGTGGCGGTCAGCTACAGCGACCCGACGGCGATCAAGCTGCCGATCTATGGTCGTGCCCAGTTGACCGGCACGGTGCCGGCGGGCACCTACACCGATTCAGTGCAAGTGACGGTGACCTGGTGAAGGCTCATCGATAACCACAAGGAGAGCGGCATGGCGGTAGGCGCGAGCATAGCGCGGGGTCTGATCGGGTTGCTGTGGCTGGCCAGCCTGCCCGCAGGGGCGGCCACCTCGGTGTTGATCTGGCCGATCGACCCGGTGCTGGAGGCCGGACAGAAGGCTGGTGCACTGTGGCTGGAAAACCGTGGCACGACGCCTGCGAGCTTGCAGGTGCGGGTGTTCGCCTGGCGCCAGGGCGAGTATCAGGAGCAGTTCCAGGCCCAGCGCGAAATCATCGGTAGTCCGCCAGTGGCCAACATCGCCCCTGGCCAGAAGCAACTTATCCGCCTGACCCGTACCGGTAGCTCGCCCGTGGGCCAGGAGCAGGCCTACCGCATCATCATCGACGAGATCCCCTCGCCGTTGCCGGCCGAGGCCTCGAGCGAAGGGCCGAAGGCGGCGATCCGCTTGCAGATGCGCTATTCGGTACCGCTTTTCGTCTACGGCGAAGGGTTGTGGGGCCGAGCCGACCCCGAGGGCAAGCGTAACGCCGACAGTGTCGGCCAACCGCAACTGAGCTGGCGCGCGGTGACGGTGCAGGGCAAGCCCTATGTGGAACTGCGCAATACCGGGCCGGTGCACGCGCGGCTGACCGATGTGGTGCTCCAGCAAGGTGGCCAGGAGCGCCCCGTGGTGGAAGGCTTGCTCGGTTATGTACTGCCCGGCGCCAGCATGCGCTGGCCAGTGCCGAGCGGCACCGGCGTGGGCGGCGTGCTCAAGGGACGGGTCAACGGCCAGGAGGTGGCACAGGCCATCCGCCAGGGGCAGTGAACCGAGAGTGAACGACGTGCAGGGGCCAGGGAGGACCCGGCAATGGTTGGAACACGTGTGTGAGTCACCTGTCGCAGGCGAGCTGCCGGTTCGGGCTGGGCCTGGCGTTGCTCGTCCCGGGCCTGGCCCTGGCCGACGACCTGCCGCCGCCGCCCACCGAGGCGGCCGCCATTGCCGATGCCACGCTGTACCTGGACCTCATGGTGAACCAGGTGCCCAAGGCTGAGCTGGTGCCGGTGCAGCAGCGTGCCGGGCGCCTGTACCTGGACAGCACGGCGTTGCGTGATGCCGGCGTGCAGCTGCCGGGCGATCCCCAGGGCGAGCTGGCCCTGGATGCCATTGCCGGCTTGCACAGCGACTACGACAGCGGCAACCAGCGCCTGCTGCTGCAAGTGCCACCGGCCTGGTTGCCCGACCAGCAACTGGGTGACCGCAGCCTGTACCCGGCGTTGGATGCGCGCAGCAGTTTCGGTGCATTGTTCAACTACGACCTGTACTTCAACGACACCGACCAGGGCGGCAGCTATCTGGCTGCCTGGAACGAGCTTCGTCTGTTCGACAGCTGGGGCACCTTCTCCACCACCGGGCAATGGCGCCAGGCGTTCGAGGATGGCTCGAGCAGCGAAAACCGTGATGGTTTCCTGCGCTACGACACCACCTGGCGCTTCACCGACGAGCAACGCCTGCTGACCTACGAGGCGGGCGACCTGATCACCGGCGCCTTGCCCTGGACCAGCGCGGTGCGGGTCGGCGGCCTGCAACTGTCGCGCGATTTCGGCGCGCGCCCAGACCTGGTCACCTACCCATTGCCGGCCTTCGCCGGAGAAGCAGCGGTACCCACCTCGCTGGACCTGTTCATCAACGGCTATAAGACCAGCAGCGAGCAACTGCAACCTGGCCCCTACACCCTGACCAACGTGCCCTTCATCAACGGCGCCGGCGAAGCCGTGGTGGTGACCACCGACGCCCTGGGGCGCCAGGTCTCGACCACCTTGCCGTTCTACGTCACCAGCAGCTTGTTGCAAAAAGGCCTGTCGGACTACTCCGTGGCCGCCGGCAGCCTGCGCCGCGACTATGCCGTGCGCGACTGGGGCTATGGCCAGGGCGTGGCATCGGCCAACCTGCGCCATGGTGTGACCGACGCCTTCACCCTGGAAAGCCATGTGGAAACCGCCGAATCGCTGACCCTCGGCGGCCTGGGCGGCAACCTGCGCCTGGGCACCTTTGGGGTGCTCAACGCAGCTCTGGCGCAAAGCCGTTTCGAAGGTGACAAAGGCCACCAGGTCGCGCTGGGCTACCAGTACAACAGTCAGCGCCTGGGCTTCAACTACCAGCGTGTGGAGCGCCATGGCGAGTACGCCGACCTGACGCGAGTGGAGTCGCCCGAGATGCGCCTGAGCCAGCGCAGCGAGCAGGTGACCCTGAGCGTGAACCTGGAGCGCTATGGCAGCGTCGGTGCGGGCTATTTCGACGTGCGCGCTGGCGACGGCACGCGCACGCGCCTGCTCAACCTGAGCTGGAGCAAGCCGTTGTGGGGCAACAGCAGCCTGTACCTGTCGGCCAACCGCGAAATCGGCGACAGCCAGTGGGCGGTGCAAGCGCAGCTGGTGATCCCCTTCGACCTGCGCGGCACCCTGGCTTTGAGCATGGAACGCGACAAGAACGGCGAAAGCCTGCGGCGGGTCAACTACAGCCAGGCCGTGCCAGTGGGTACCGGCGTGGGCTACAACGTCGGCTACGCCGATGGCAACGCACGCGAGGCGTATCGCCAGGCTGACGTGACCTGGCGCCTGCAATCGGTGCAGTTGCAGGCGGGTACCTACGGCAGCAGCGGCGACATGACCCGCTGGGCCGATGCCAGCGGGTCGCTGGTGTGGATGGACGCCGGGCTGTTCGCCGCCAACCGCATCGACGATGCGTTCGTGGTGGTCAGCACCAGCGGTTATGCCGATGTGCCGGTGCGCTACGAAAACCAGCTGGTGGGGCGCACCGATCGCAATGGCCAACTGCTGGTGCCCTACAGCAGCGGCTATTACCGCGGCAAGTACGAGATCGACCCGATGGAGCTGCCGGCCGACGTGCTGGCGCCGCAGGTCGAGCAGCGCGTGGCGGTGCGCCGTGGCGCGGGCTACCTGCTGGCGTTCGAGCTCAAGCAGGTGCTGGCGGCGAGCCTGGTGTTGGTGGATGGCAACCAGCAGGAGCTCAAGCTGGGCAGCCGGGTGATCGATGAGCGTACGGGTGCGCAGGCGGTGGTTGGCTGGGATGGCCTGGTGTACCTGGAGAACCTCGCTGCGCACAATCGCCTGCGGGTTGAGCGTGATGAAGGTGGCGCCTGTCAGGTGGAGTTCGAGTTACCCAAAGGCGAGGGGCCGATTCCGTTGATCGGCCCGTTGGTGTGCCAATGAGCAGGGCTTGGCGTGCTTGGCTGCTCGCCGCTGGCTGCGGGGCGGTAACCCCTGCCTGGGCATTGTGCAACACCGCCGCCACGGCGCCAGCCGCCTTCGGCACGATCAATTCGACGCTGGTGCGCACCACGGTACAGAGCGCCTCGACCACCAACGCCGGGTTGTCGTGTACCGGCTCGCTGCTGTCGTTGCTGACCACCAACGACCACTTCTACGCCACCGTCACCGCGACCACCAGCGGCCTGGTCGGGCCTACCGGCGATATCATCCCTTACACGATCTACGCCAATAACAGCACCAGCTTCCCGATTACCCGCGGCACCCGCTTCGACTTCGCCCGCAATGGCATCATCGATGCCCTGGGCCTGCTCAACGGCACCACGCCCAAGACGGTGCCGGTGTACCTGCGCACCGTGGTTGGCAGCAACGTGGCGGCAGGGCTGTATACCGAGACCCTGAGCATCTTCTGGGACTGGAACTACTGCTCTGGCATCGGCGTCGGCAACATCTGCCTGGGGCGCGATATTGGCACCGGCACCCAGACCCTCACGGTGAACCTCACGGTCAGCAACGACTGCCAGATCACCACGCCCACCGTCAGCTTCGGCAGTGCGCCGGTGGTGGCGGGGTTCGGCACGGTCAACCAAAGCATCAACATTGCCTGCACCAAGGGCAGCAGCTACACGGTGGGGTTGAATGACGGGGAGAATGTCGCGGGCGGACGGCGGCGGATGAAGTCCAGCGCCAACAACTACCTGGCGTACGACCTCTACAAGAGTGGGGGAACTGTGCGCTGGGGTTCGGTGGGCGCGGCGCGACGGGCGAGCAGCGACGCCGACATCAACCCGGGCCCTGGCACCGGTACCGGCAGCCAGGTGTTCAACTACAACGCCAAGGTCTACACCGACCAGGCCACGCCACCGGCGGCGACCTATACCGATAACGTGATCCTGGATGTGCAGTTCTAGAGACCCGCGTTCGCGACCCCTGTAGGAGCGGCCTTGGCCGCGAACACCGGCAAAGCCGGTGCCATACACCGCGTTGGATGGCACGGACTGCGTCCGTGTTCGCGGGCGAGCCCGCTCCTACAGGGATCGCGTAAGAAGGCGGTTAGCGCAAATCGTCGACCATCTTGCCCAAGGTCTCCAGCACTGCCCCGGCCAGCGCCTTGGAGCGCTCGCCCGACCAGCCGGTGGTGGGGTTGGGGGCGTCGTCGTGGTCCTTGAACGGCATTTCCAGGGTCAACGACAGGCAGTCATAGGCTTGGCCCACCGCGTTGCACGCCAGGGTCATGTTGGCCTGGCCCGGCTCGTCGCGGGTGTAGCCGTAGGTGGTCTGGAAGTCCGGGGTCACGCTGCACAGGGTGCTGCGGAACTGCTCTTCCAGCTTGGCGATGCGTGGCGTGTAGCCGGGGTTGCCCTCGCAGGCTGCGGTGAACACATGAGGGATTTCCTCATCGCCATGGGCATCGACGAAGGCATCCACGCCGTACTGCTTCATCTGGCTCTGGGCGAAGAACACCTCAGGGCTCAGTTCCACACTGGCGTCCTGCCAGGCGCGGTTGAGGTCCTTGCCCTTGAAGTTGGTGCGCAGGTGGCCGAGGAAGGCGCCGTCCGGGTTCATGTTGGGAATCAGGTACAGGTCGGCCTTGGCCAGCAGTTGGCGAATCACCCCGTCGTTGCCTTCCAGACGGTCGATCACGCCCTCCATGAACCACTCGGCCATATGCTCGCCGGGGTGCTGCTGGGCGATGATCCACAGCTTGCGCTTGCCCGGCGCACCATCGCCGGCCCGCAGCAGCGGAATATCACGGCCTTGCACGCTACGACCGTGGGCCACCAGGGTGACGCCTGGAATCTGCTGGGCGCGCTCGATCAGCTGGTTGTGGCGGGCACGTGGGTAGGGCTCGAAGTAGGCGAACCAGGCGTGGTCCTGTTCGGCCTTGAAGTCGAACGCCAGTGCTTGGCCGTCGAAGCTGCTGGGCACGCGGAACCAGGTCTTCTGGTCGTAGGACGCGACGGCGTTGTAGCCGGTCCAGGCGTTCTTGTAGGAAGACTGCGAAGCGTTATCGAGGCTGAAACGGTGGGTGTGACCGGGGGTCAGGCCACTGGCCTTGAAGTGGAACCACTGGAAGTGGCCACTGTGGGTGTCGGGGCGGATGGCCAGGTGCACTCGTGCCGGGTCGCTGGCGTCCAGCACCTGAATGTTGCCGGAGTCGAAGTCGCAGTCGAGGGTCAGCGGGGACAGCGTCACGGTCATTGCCAGGCTCCTGTGGCTTTGTTTTGGACGCTACTGTAGCGCAAGCCTGGCCTGGGTGTCTGTGTTGGGGATCTCGCGCAGGACGCGTGGTTCAGGCAAACAACCCCAACACCACCAGCGTCGCCACGCCCAGCCCCAGGGCCACCGAGCAACCGCCCAACGACAACGCCGCCCGGCCCTGGCGATAACTGCCGTCGTGCCCCAGTTCGCGCGCCGGGGCAAGCAGGCTGCGCCAGTGCATTTCGGTGTCGCAGAAGGCTTGCAAGTGGGTGGGCGAGGCGTCCAGCCAGCGGCGAAAATCAATGCGTTCGCAGGCGCTCACCTGGGGGTTCTGCAAGCGTGCGTACCACTGCACTGCAAGGTGCGCGAGGCTGTCGGTGCGGGGGTGGGTGGCCTGTAGCGCCTGCTGCATATGGTGCTCGATGGTCGGCAGCGACAGGTCGAGGCGTGCGGCGATCTGGGTGAAGTCGAGCTGGTCGAGGCGGTTGAGCAGGAACACTTGTTGTACGCGGCGCGGTAGGCGCTTCAGTGCGTGCAGCAGTGTGTCGTCGACGCGCTCATGGGCGGCTTGTGGGCCATGCTGGAGTGGCAGCAGCAGACGGGTCATGGACGGCTCCTTGCGCAATCGAGGGAGGGAAGGGGGCATCTTCTCTGACGCGCAGGCAGCTTAATCTTAACGAGATTGATTCTCAAGTGCTGTTTGCGCAAAACGCTGTAACAAGCATTCACGAGCTGATACACCTTTGCTATCATCGCCGCCATTCACGATCTTCATTAGCCTGAAGAGCCAAAAAAAATGACCCGGCAAAAAGCCGGGTCAAAAACCGTGATTAGCCTGATGAGGAGATAATCTGAGAGTCCGACCTAAGGGCTCCAGGTTATCCAGCGGGTCTCGCGACCTGCTGAGTGCAATAATAATCGTTATCATTTGCCAGTCAAATGATTTTTCCGTCTTCCGGTAAAATTTTTTCCAGCGCACTCCCTCAGGTCCCGGCAAGTGGGACCCTCGCCGTTCCCGGCCAGCCACGTACTCCCTTCTTTCTAGACCCTTAGCGGCGCGTGCCGTTGTGTAAGCGCGCGACGGGTTTGGCACCGCAAGACGCGCTGTTTGGCACCGGCAGAGCCCACGAGCCGCCCCCTCTAGCCCTTTCTGTAGCGCCAGT
>NZ_JBNNVR010000095.1:0-20710 GCF_050280645.1 Pseudomonas sp. NPDC089554 | reverse complement strand
TATGCGACCGCCAGGGTGTCCTTGTCGAACATCACGCTCTGGAAGCGCGCATAAGGGCACATGTGCATGCACACCGCCTCGCGCAGCCAGCCGGCGTTCAGGTAGGTGGCTGCGGTGAAGAACAGCACCCAGAACAGCGCCACGCCCCCCAGTTCCAGGCTCAGCAACTCGGCTGCCAAGGGGCGAATGGGTGTGAAGTAGCCGACGAAGGTCAGCCCGGTGAGTACGCCGATGGCCACCCACAAGCCATGCTTGAGCGTACGGCGTGTCAGCTTTTCCAGTGACCAGGGCGCGGCGGCCAGCTTGATGCGTTGGTTGCGGTCGCCTTCAGTGACTTTCTCGCACCACATGAACAGCCAGGTCCATACGCTTTGCGGGCAGCTGTAGCCGCACCACACGCGGCCTGCGAACACCGTGATGGCGAACAGGCCGAAGGCGCAGATGATCAGCAGCGCCGACAGCAGGATGAAGTCCTGTGGCCAGAAGGTGGCACCGAAGATGTGGAACTTGCTTTCGGCCAGGTCCCACAGCACCGCCTGGCGGCCGTTCCAGTCCAGCCAGGCGGTGCCGAAGAACAGCACGAACAGCAGACCTGCGAAGCCGATGCGCAGGTTGCGGTAAAAACCGGTGAAGCTGCGGGTATGGATGCTTCCATCGCTGCGGCGCTTGGGCCTGCTGGTAGCAGGTGCGCCGACTTCTACAACGTGCAAGGGGATTCTATCGCTCATGCTGGTGTGCTCATCAGGCCTCCATCAGGCCTGGGCACTATGGCGCCGGAACTGTTTTCAGCACAGGCTCAGCTGGCGCGATAAAAACCATATCAGATGAGCGCTAGAACCCCTGCAGGCCTTAGATTACCGAGCCTGGCACGCTACTTTTGAGATGCCTGCGACTATCCACCGCACCTGCGACCGTCAGTGCATCGGCCTCTGATTCGGTGATGGGTACGCGGGCGCCCTGCACCAGTGCTACCGACATGCGCATCTGCTCGTCGGTGATGATCTCGACCTCGGGGCCGAGGGCCTCTAGGTGCAGGTCCTGGCCGGTGATGATGCAACGGCCGGTGCTTTCGTCGATTTCAACAGGCATGGCGGTGTCCTCCAGTTGGCGGTTACAGGCTGTGACCGCAGACGGCATGGGGTTGCTGCATCGGGGCGCCCAGCGGCTTGGTTCGCACTCCTGGCGCGGCGCAAGGTCCACCGTTGAACAGGGCGCGTTCGCAGAGGCACACCATGTGGCAGAACGTATGGCAGGCCGTGCAGGCCGAGTTCACCGATGTTACCGACGAGCAGGAAGTCACGCGGATTCTCGTGCGCTTGCTGATGGCCGCGTTGCTGGGCGCGGTGTTGGGCTTCGAGCGCGAGCACAAGGGCAAGTCGGCCGGGGTGCGCACGCACATGCTGGTGTCGATGGGTGCAGCGTTGTTCGTGCTTGCGCCGAGCATGGCCGGTGCGGACGAGCAGGCGTTGAGCCGGGTGATCCAGGGTATCGTCGCCGGTATCGGCTTCCTGGGCGCGGGGACCATCCTCAAGGGCAATGGCCGGGACACCAGCCACGTCAAGGGGCTGACCACCGCCGCGGGGCTGTGGATGACCGCTGCGATCGGCATTGCCGCAGGCATGGGGCGCGAGGCCACGGCCCTGATCAGCACTGTGCTGGCGCTGCTGGTGCTGAGCACCATGCCGGTCTTGGTGGACAAGGTCGAAGGGGAAAGCGAGGAGAAGCAGGGGGAGGAGGAGGGCAGGAAGCACTGAGGGGAGCCGAAGCTCCCCTCAAAGGCGTTGTTGCCTGCTCTTTTTATTATTGGAAACCGGCCTTTTGTTGTTTTTGTCAGCCTGTTTCTGTAGCAAGGACCCCATGCGGGGCCAAGAGCAAACGTATTTTTTTGAGCGCTAACCTGCTTTCACCCAGAAGGGTTCGATCCTGACTGTCGCTACCTGAAGGTAGTTTTATTGTTCTGTGTCAGGCCGCGGGGCAATCCCCTGGAAGGCACGTCGACTCCAAAAAAATCTGCTTGCTGCGCCTCTGCCGTGTTGTTCTTGTTATGTCAGAGCCGGTGCATGTTGTTTTTATTGGGATGTCGCTATTTTTTTATTCTTGTTGTGCTCGAGATAAAGCAGGTGCCGTGCCAACTTTATAAAGTCCTTATAAATCAATGATTTGGTAGATTTGCTCGGCGCCGGTATGCCAGAAAGTCTATCGAATTGTTTCCGTGTTACCCGATTTTCTGCCGCTTGGGCGTGCCGGGGTAACACTTCACCCACACCTCTGTGACAAGCGTGTGACTCACCGCGCCAGGCGCGCTTTGGCCACCCGCGAGCCATTGCTGCGGGCCAGCACCTGGCTGATGCGCTGGCCGGCTGCGATCAGCTTGTCCAGGTCGATGCCGGTATCGATACCCAGGCCCTGCAGCAGGTACACCAAGTCTTCGGTGGCCACGTTGCCGGTGGCGCCCTTGGCATAGGGGCAGCCGCCCAAACCCGCGACCGAGCTGTCGAACACCCGGATACCTTCGAGCAGGCTGGCGTACACATTGGCCAAGGCCTGGCCGTAGGTGTCGTGGAAGTGCCCGGCCAGCTGCTCGCGTGGCACCTGGGCCGAGACCACCTCGAATAGGCGGCGGGTGTCGCCTGCGGTACCGGTGCCGATGGTGTCGCCCAGCGATACTTCGTAGCAGCCCATGTCATACAGGGCCCTGGCCACAGGGGCGACCTGCTCGGCAGCGACCTTGCCCTCGTACGGGCAGCCCAGCACGCAGGACACGTAGCCACGCACCCGCACACCGTGCTGCTGCGCCGCCTGCATGATCGGCTCGAAGCGCGCCAGGCTTTCGCTGATCGAGCAATTGATATTGCGCTGGGAAAACGCCTCGGACGCGGCAGCGAACACTGCCACCTCCTTCACCCCCGCCGCCACGGCGTCCTCGAAACCCCGCAGGTTGGGGGCCAACGCCGCGTAGGTAACGCCTGCACGCTGGCGGATGCCGGCGAACACCTCGGCGCTGCCGGCCATCTGCGGCACCCACTTGGGCGAGACGAAGCTGCCGACTTCCACATAGGAAAGGCCGGCATCGGTCAGGTCATCCACCAGCCGCACCTTGTCGGCGACGCTGATGGGCTGGGCTTCGTTTTGCAGGCCGTCGCGCGGGCCGACTTCGACCAGGCGCACTGTTGCGGGCAATGACATGGCGGGTTTCCTGTGGCGGATCAACGGTGGTCTTGGGGCGTGGGTGCCAGGGTGGCGGCCAGGGCCTGTTCGCAGCGCTCCTGGGCGGTGTCCAGCTCCAGGTGCATCTGCTGGATGTCGAGCATCTGCTGCTCCAGCTGGGCGCGGCGCTCGGTGATCTTGGCGAGCATGCTGTTGAGCTGCTTGAGGTTGCCGCTGCTGGGGTCGTACAGCGCGATCAGCTCGCGGCATTCGGCGAGCGAAAAGCCGATGCGCTTGCCACGCAGGATGAGCTTGAGGGTGACCTTGTCGCGTGCCGAATAAATGCGTTCCAGGCCTCGGCGCTCGGGGCTCAGCAGGCCTTGTTCTTCATAGAAGCGGATCGCCCGGGTGGTGATGTCCAGCTCGCGGGACAAATCGGAAATGCTGTAGGTCTGGCTGCTCATGCTGAGGCTCGCGGGGAGGGTGTTGGGGCTAACCTACTGGCAGGTTTACGTATACGTCAAGCTGCGAGTGACCTTGTCGCCCGATGGCGCTCAGCCTGTATCCTACCGGCCATGTTTACTCCGGCCACAGGAAGGAAGCGGTTTGACACTTGCCCCGCACACATTCTCGCGCTTGATCGGATTCTTTTACCTGGCGACCGCCAGCTTCTGGTGCAGCGCCGACACGCCTGCGCCGGAACGGGACTCCGGCTACCGCGCAGGCCTTGTGACCACGCACGCCGACCGGCACATGGCCGCGTCGGCCAACCCACTGGCCAGCGCGGCAGGCCGCGAGATACTGCGCGCCGGTGGCAGCGCAATCGATGCCGCAATCGCCATGCAGGCAGTGCTCACGTTGGTCGAACCGCAGTCCAGTGGCATCGGCGGTGGCGCATTCATCCTGTATTGGGACGGCCAGCGTGTACAGGCCTTCGATGGCCGCGAAACGGCTCCGGCCGCGGTTGACGAGCACTTGTTCCAGCGCGCCGATGGCAGCCCCATGGGCTTTCGCGAGGCGCAGATCGGTGGCCGCTCGGTGGGTGTACCCGGCGTGCTGCGGGCAATGGAAATGGCCCATGGGCAACATGGCAAGCTGGCGTGGCAGGCACTGTTCGCACCGGCCATCGCCCTGGCCGAGCAAGGCTTCCCAATGTCGGCGCGGCTGCACGGGCTGCTGGCGGCCGACCCCTATATCCAAGGCTCGCCCGCAATGGCCCGATACTTTCTCGATGCCGATGGCAAGCCCCTGGCGGTCGGCACGCAGCTGCGCAACCCCGCCTTGGCGAGTACGTTCAAGCAGATTGCAGAGCAGGGCGCGCAGGCGTTCTACAGCGGTGAGCTGGCCCAAGCCATGGTGCAGGCGGTTGGCAACCACGCCAATCCAGGCCGTCTGTCGCTGGACGACCTGCGTCAGTACCAGGCCCGCGAGCGCCAGCCGGTGTGCGGCCCCTACAAGGCCTGGAAGGTGTGCGGCATGCCACCGCCGTCTTCCGGTGGCGTGGCGGTGTTGCAGACCCTGGGTATGCTCGAGGCCTTGCAGCGTCACGACCCACGCCTGGACCTGGCCGCCCTGGCCCCCCGTGACAGTGCCTCTCCGGCAGGCCTGGAGCCGCTGCCGCTGGCCGTGCACCTGGTGGCCGAGGCCGAGCGCCTGGCCTTTGCCGACCGCGCGTTGTACCTGGCCGACAGCGACCAGGTGCCTGTCAATGTCCAAGGCCTGGTCGACCCCGGCTATCTCGCCGAGCGCGCCCGTTTGATCGGCGAGCACAGCCTCAAGCGTGCCCAGCCGGGCAGCCCGCCAGGCCCGGTAGTGGCCCTGGCGCCGGACCGTTCGCCGCTGCGCACCTCCACTTCGCACCTCTCGGCGGTAGACGCCCAAGGCGCTGCGGTGGCCATGACCACCTCGATCGAGGCCGCGTTCGGTGCGCACATCATGGTCGGGGGCTTTCTGCTCAACAACCAGCTCACCGACTTCTCCTTCATACCCCGCGAGGGCGACCGGCCGGTGGCCAACCGCGTGGCGACGGGCAAGCGGCCGTTGTCGTCGATGTCGCCGACCTTGGTGTTCGATGCCGCCGACGGCACGCTGCTGGCCAGCCTCGGCTCGCCCGGTGGTTCGCAGATCATCGGCTTCGTGAACAAGGCCCTGGTCGGCTTGCTGGACTGGAAGCTCGACCCCCAGGCGGCAATCAACCTGCCCAATTTCGGCAGCCGCAATGCCAGCACCGAAGTGGAGGCCGGTTTGACCAGCCCGGCGCTGGTACGCGCGCTTGAGGCGCGCGGACATGAGGTCACCCCCATGGAGATGACCAGCGGTACCCAGGTCATCCAGCGTAGCGGCAACGGTTGGCGCGCGGGGGCCGACCCGAGGCGCGAGGGCGTGGCGCTGGGCGACTGAGCGTGCTAGAAGTCAGGCTTGTCATTTGAAAGTTGAATACGAACATGTCTATTGGCGTGAAATCGAATAGGGCCCTGTTCGACCTCGACCTGCTACGGGCCATCGTCGTGGTCGCCGACTGCGGCAGCTTCACCACGGCGGCGGCGCGCCTGCACTCGACCCAGTCGACCATCAGCCAGAAGGTGCGCCGTCTTGAAGACATGGTTGGCCATCGCCTGCTGGTGCGCGGCAACCGCGACGTACTGCCCACCGACGCCGGGCAGACCCTGCTGGGCTACGCCCGGCACATGCTGGCGCTGAACGACCAGATGCTCGAGGCCCTGGCCGGCGCTATGGTCGGCATGACCATACGCCTGGGCGTGCCGGAGGACTTTGTCGGCGGGCGTACCACCAATGCCTTGTCGGCGTTCAGCCGCCACCACCCGCAGGTCAAGCTGGAAGTCACCAGCGGCCTGTGCCGCGACCTCAGCCAGGCCTACGATAACGGCGAGCTCGACCTAGTGCTGCTCAAGCAGCGGCGCAACAGCCGCGAGGGCGTGGCCTGCTGGCCGGAGCGGCTGCAATGGATCGACAGCGCACGCATGCCGTCCTTCGAACTCGACCCAGTGCCGCTGGTGACCTTCCCGCCGCGAGGGCTGTACCGCGACGACATGATCAGCGCCATCGAAGGCATGGGCCGGCGCTGGCGCATCAGCTTCACCAGTTCGAGCCTGTCCGGCATCCAGGCGGCAGTGGCCGACGGCATGGGCGTGAGCCTGCTGCCGCCGCGCGCGGCGACCGCCGAGCACCGGGTGCTGGGCAGTGCCGAGGGGCTGCCGGAGGTGGACAGCTACGAGATCGTCATCGTGCACCGGCCGACGGCCGATGTGATGGTCAAGGCGTTGGCCGAGGTGCTGACCGAGTTGCTGGCGGTGCAGGCGATCTGAGCGCTACGACCCTGCTATTTCTTGCAGCAGTCGGACGCGGCCTGCGCCTGGGCGTAGCGGTCATGGTGGCGCACCCAGTCCATGGTCCCGTCCTCGTTGCGTCCCAGCGGGGCGATGTCGAGGAAGTTGTAGGCCCCGACCAGAATATCCAGCCCTCGGGCGTAGGTGGAGTAGGTGTGGTACACCGTCCCGGCCGAGTCCCGGTAGAACGCGCTCAACCCTGGCAGTTCATGCTCATCGCCGTCATAGGGTTCGTAGTTGTACTCCCCGCCACCGGCCTCGGCCATGCTCACGCCGAACTCTTCGTTGAAACGCGAGCCGTGCGACGAATACCAGGGAAAACGCCAGCCCATGCGCGAGCGAAAGGCCTGGAACTCAGTGAAGGCTGCCCGTGATACCGCCACCAGCGTCACATCGTGATGGGCCAGGTGCAGGTTGGCGCCATCGAAATGGTCGGCCAGGAACGAGCAGCCTGTGCAGCCTTCGCTCCAGCCCTCGGCGAACATGAAGTGATAGACCAGCAATTGGCTGCGCCCGGCGAACAGGTCGGCCAGGCCGAGTTCGCCTTGCGGCCCTTCAAAGCGGTAATCCTGCTCGACTGCTACCCACGGCAAGGCGCGGCGGGCGGCGGCGAGTTCGTCGCGTTGGTGGGTGAAGGCTTTTTCGTGCAGCCACAGCTGGCGGCGAGCGGCGAGCCACTGGGCGCGCGTGGCAATTGGGTGGTCACGATCGGAGGTGCTCATGGTGCTGACTCCACGAAGGGTTTCAGCAAATGGTCGACCCGGCACCAGGTGATTCGACAGTGACTTGTGCCGGGTCGACGAGCGGTGGGGTCAGGCCGCCTGCATGCGTTCGATCAGCGCCCACAGCCGTGGGTCGTTGTAATCCTCGATCACCAGCTGCGCACCAACCTCCAACAAGCGCTCGGGCGACTGGGTTGTCGCCAGCCCCACGGTAAAGATCCCGGCATCTACCGCCGCCTTCACCCCTGGCAACGAGTCCTCGAACGCCAGTGCTTCGCCCGCCTGGGCCTCCAGGCGCTGCAAGCCGGTGAGGTAGGGCAGTGGGTCGGGTTTGGCGCGGGCCAGTTCGTCCGACACCAGCACATGGCTGAACCATTCGCTGATGCCCATGGCCGACAGCATGTGCTCGGCATTCAGACGCGGCGCGTTGGTCACCACGCATTTGCCGATGCCATGGCGCTTGGCGTGTTCGAGCAGGCGCAGCAACCCCGGCATGGGTTCGAGCGCGGGCGACAGCTCGCGGAACAGCGCCTCCTTGTGTTCGGCCAACGCCTGGCGATGGGCGGCATCGGTGCCGGGGAACAGGTCGGCGAACAGCAGGGCGTTGGAGCGGCCGCTGATCTGCACGTTGAACTGCTCCTGGGTCAGCTCACGTCCATCGTGGTCGTACAGCAGCTTGCGAAAGGCCTGCAAGTGCAGGGTGTCTGTGTCGGTCAAGGTTCCATCGAGGTCGAACAGCAGGGCAGTCAGCATCGGGGTATCCAGAAGTCGTCATAAGTGCATTGGCTGGGCATCATCCTTCGCCAAGCCGGTGTTGGTCGCCTGAAGCCAGGGCGGAATCTGAGCATTTAGCGGTAGGTGCGTCAACCAGCCCTGGCGCCAGGCGGCGCAGCGGTGTGATGGCCAGGCCCAGGCAGGCCAGCGCCATATAGGCCAGGCCGGCCACGGCGAACAGCAGGCTCAAGCCACCCACCTTGGCGACCCCCAGCCAGGTTGCCAGCGTGGCTTGCAGCGCGCCGCTCTCACCCATCCATGGGATGGCCCAGCCATCGGCCAGCACCCCGGCGCCCAAGGCCCCCAGGGGCAAGGCCAGCAGGCACACCACTTGCCGTGCCGACAGCACGCGGCCGAGCAGTGCCTGGGGCACGCTGCGTTGCCAGAAGCTCTGGTCGCTGCTGGTGCTCAGGGAAAAACAGCCAAAGGCCACGAAGGCCGCCGCATACAGCAGCACCGGCGAGCGACTGCCGCCAATCACCAGCACGCTGGCGCCCAGTGCCAGGTCGGCCAGCAGGATGGTACGCACCAGGCGCTGCGGTGGGCGCGCCACCACCCACAGGGAGCCAGCGAGCATGCCCAGGCCACCGCAGGTCATCAGCGTACCCAGCACCAGCACCGAATGGCGCTCCAGCACCAAGGGCGACAGCAGCGCCGAGGCCAGCCCCAGCATCAGGTGCTCAAGGCCCAGGTAGCCGAGCAACACCCACAACGCCGGGCGCCCGCGCAGCACGGCCAGCACCGCAGACAACCCGCCAGCAGGCACACCCTGGCCGGCTGGGCTGGCGCGCACGGCCCTGGCGAACCAGGCCAGGCACAGCAACACGCTGGCCGAGGCCAGCACCGCGCCCACATCCAGCAGCAACAACCCCGGCACGCCGATGCTGGCCAGCAGCACGGCGGCCAGGGTGGGCGCCACCAGTTGCGGCAGGCCGGTCATCAGTTGCATCAGGCCGTTGGCTCGGCCAATCGCCTGGGCACCGCTCAATATCCGAGGAATCGCCGCCTGGCAGGTGAGCATGCGCACCGTCAGGCAGCTGGAATTGAGCGTGGCGAAGGCATACACCTGCCAATGGCCCAGGGTGCCGCGCTCGAACGACCACCACAGGGCCAAGGCCGCCAGGCCACTGACCGCCTCGACCAGCAGCAGGATGCTGCGCGCCTCGCAGCGGTCCACCAGCCAACCGGCCAAGGGCGCCAGCAGCAGGCCTGGCAAAGCCGACAAGGCGATTACCCAGGCATAGTCGGTGATGCTGGCCTGCTGTTGCAGCAACCACACCCCCAGGCTGAAGGCCGCCAGGGCCGAGCCCAGGGTGGAGACAACCTGGCCGGCCCAGGCCCATAGCCAGGGTTTGATCGAAGGTTCACGCCTCATGCTTGTGCAATGCCTCCAGTGCCGGCCAGTGCTGGCGCAGGGATTGAGCCAGCCGTGAGGCGGCGGGCGCCTTGAGCATCGACAAGTGATCGCACCCCTCGAGCACCTGGTGTTGGCAGTCCTTGGCCAAGGCTTTCCAACCCTCGACCCGTGAAGCGCGGCTCGGCTCGGCTTCGATCAGCACCACCTTGCCGTTATAAAGCGAGGCGGGTTGGTAGGCCGTGGCCAGGTTGGCGTGGAACACCCGCAGCGGGCCTTGCAGCACCTGCACGCGGGCTTGCGCGGGCATCAGCCCGACAGCTTGCATGCGCGCCAGCAGCTGCGCGCATTGCGCCTCTGGTTCAAGGTTCGCCAACTGCTCGATGTCCAGGCCCAGGCTGCGGCCAGCGTCCATTTCCAGCAGGTCTACATAGCGGGCCAGGCTGGCGCGGACACCCTCGGCCAAGGGCTTACCGGGCACCGGGCTATCGAGCAGCAGCACCGGGGCCACTTGGGCACCGTCGGCCTGCAACTGCCGGGCGACTTCGAAGGCCAGCCAACCGCCGAACGAATGGCCCAGCAGGTAGTAGGGGCCGTTGGGCACTTGGGCGCGAATCTCCTGCACGTAGGCGCTGGCTGCGGCCTGTACCGTGGCGTGGGGCTCGCGTTGGCCGTCCGAACCACGGGCTTGCAGGCCAATCACCGTCAACTGCCGGCCCAGCTGATGCAGCAGTGGCATGAAGCTCGAAACGTTGGCGCCCGCCCCGGGCATCATGAACACGCAAGGCGCGCCAGGGGCACCGCTTTGCAGCACCAGGCTGGCGCGCGGGCCGGGCGTGCGTGGGGGGTGCCGCTCGGTATCGTCCAGCGCTTGTTGCAGGGCGCTGGCCAACTGTTGCAAAGGTTCTGCCTCGCGCAGGATCGACCAGTGATCGCCTTGCACCGACCGCTCGAGCAGGTTGGCACCCAGCAGGGCGCGCCAGCCGGCGGCCGGCTCGCCCACACCCGGTAGCGGCCGGGTGGCGCTGAACAGGTGCACCGGGATGCCCAGCGGCACGGGCCGGTAGCGGACCATGGCATTGCGCAGGGCAACGTTCAGCCGCACGCGGCGCACCAGCTCACGGCGGTCGAAGCCTGGCGGTAGCCAGCCCTGCGCCTGGGCCGTGGCGATCACGGCGTCCAGGTCGTGGGAGGCATACCGCTGTACGTCGGCGGACCAGTGCTGCGCGAGGTAGCCCAGCAATTGCTGGCGCAGGCCGTCTTCGTCCGCGCCTGGCGACACCGGCTCGGCACGCAGCGCGCCTGGTTGGCTGCTGTCGACCATGCCGAGGAACGCCACCGGGCAATCTTCGCCCAGCAGTTGGCGGGCCATTTCATAGGCCAGCACACCGCCTGCCGACCAGCCCGCCAGGCGATACGGCCCTTGCGGCTGGACACTGCGCAGCAACGCCACGTAACGCTTGGCCAGGGTCGGGTTGTCGATGTCATCGTCCAGCTCGGCGGCCGCCTGGATCGCGTAGATGCCCAGTGCCGGGTCCAGGTGCTGGGCCAATCGGGCATAGGGCAGTGCCTCGCCGGTGCCTTCGTGGATGAAGAACAGCGGTGCCTGCCCCGCGTTGCCAGCGCGAATGCACAGCAGGCCCTGGGCAGTGTCCAGGCTCACCACCTGTTCGGCCAGGGCGGCCAGGTCCTGAGCGTTGAACAGGGCACCGATGGCCACGTCCAGCCCCTGTTCGCGCAGGCCGTCGAGCAACTGCACCAGCAGCAGCGAGTGCCCACCCAGGGCGAAGAAGTTGTCGTGACGGCCCACCTGCTCGACACCCAACAGTTTCGCCCACAGCTGGGCAAGACGCGTTTCCACCGCACCCACCGGCGCTGCGAAGGCGTGTTGTTGCAGGGCCTGCTGGTCGGGCACGGGCAGGGCGCGGCGGTCGAGCTTGCCGTTGGCGGTCAGCGGCCACTGCGCCAGTTGCACGAAGGCCGAAGGCAGCATGTGCGCTGGCAGCTGTTCGGCCAGCGCCGCACGCAACGTCCCGGGCACCAGCTGCTGGCCTGGCTCGGCCAGCAGGTAGGCCACCAGGCGCGGGTCGCCAGGTTCGTCCTGGCGCGCCAGCACCAGGGCCGAGCGCAAACCTGGCAGGGCGCCGAGGCGGGCTTCGATCTCGCCCAGCTCGATACGGAAGCCCCGCACCTTGACCTGCTGGTCGTTGCGGCCCAGGTACTGCAAGGTGCCATCGGCCTCCCAGCGTGCCAGGTCGCCGGTCTTGTACAGGCGCAGGCCTTCGCCACCGGCGAAGCGCGCCGGGTGGAAGCGCTCGGCGTTCAGGGCAGGACGGTTCAGGTAGCCACGGGCAAGGCCCGGCCCTGCCACGTGCAGCTCGCCCACCACGCCGCGCGGCACCAGTTCGCCCTGGTCATCGAGCAGGTACAGCTGCAAGTCGGGGATCGGCTGGCCGATAGGCGCCAGCCCCGCCTGGGCCTGGCAGTGCGCGGCGCTGATCGGCTGGTAGGTGACGTGCACCGTGGTTTCGGTGATGCCGTACATATTCACCAGGCGCGTGGCCTGGCTGTCCGGCCGTGCGAACCACGGGCGTAGCGCGGCGGCATCCAGGGCTTCGCCGCCGAAGATGATGCAGCGCAGGCGGTGCGGTTGCGCGGCGGTCTGCTTCATCCAGGCGTAGAACGCGCTGGGGGTCTGGTTGAGCACGGTGACGCCGGTCTCTACCACCAGGTCGTAGAAGTCCTGGGGGCTGCGCGAGGTGAGGTAGGGCACCACGACAAGACGGCCGCCATGCAGCAGCGCGCCCCAGATCTCCCACACCGAGAAATCGAAGGCGAAGGAGTGGAACAGGCTCCAGGTATCGCGCTCGTCGAAGCCGAACCAGGCGTCGGTGGCGCTGAACAGCCGCAGTACGGCGTGGTGTTCGATCATCACGCCCTTCGGCTCACCCGTGGAGCCGGAGGTGTAGATGATATAGGCCAGGTCGCGGTCGCTGGCCCGCGGGTCAACGGACAGGTCATGGGCGGGCAGCGTTGCCCAGTTGCTGGCCTGTGGGTCCAGGGACACCACGCGGCAGTGCGACGGCAGTTGCAGCGCGTCGGGCAGTACATCGACGGTCAGCAGCACCGCCGGGGTGCTGTCGGCGAGGACGAAGTTCAAGCGTTGCGCCGGGTAGACCGGGTCCAGTGGCACGTAGGCGCCCCCGGCCTTGAGGGTCGCCAGGATGCCCACCAGCATGTCCAGCCCGCGCTCGGTGTGGATCGCCACGCGCACATCCGGGCCGACGCCCAGGGTGCGCAGATGGCGCGCCAGGCGGTTGGCGCGCTGGTTGAGCGCCTGGTAGCTGAGGGTTTGCTCCTGGAACTGCACGGCAATGGCGTCTGGGCGCCGCGCCGCCTGGGCTTCGAAGCGCTGGTGCAGACGCTCGCCGGCAGGCTGCGCCAGCACGGGCGCTGGGTTGAAACCTTGCAGCAGTTGCTGGCGCTCGGTCTGGCTGAGCAGGTCGATGCGGTTCACGGCCTGGCGGTCGTCCTCGACCATCGCCCGCAGCACGGCCAGCACCGCGTGCCAGTGGCGCGCCACGCTGTCGGCATCGAACAGCGTGGTGGCGTAGTTGAAGCCGCCCTCGATCACATCGCCCACTTCGTGAACGTCCAGCGCCAGGTCGAACTTGGCCGTGCTCACCGGCGCACCCACGCCTTGCAGGTGCAGGCCATTGCCCAGGTCGAGATTGCCCTGGGGCGCGTTCTGCCAGGCCAGCATCAGCTGGAAGATCGCGTTGTGGGCTTGCGAGCGCGGCGGGTTGAGCGCTTCGATCACCTGCTCGAACGGCAGGTCCTGATGCTCCTGGGCCGCCAGCGCCAGGCCCTTGACCTGGGCCAGCAGCTCACCGACCTGCGGGCTGTCGCCCAGGTCGATGCGCAGGGCCTGGAAGTTGACGAAGAAGCCGATCAGGGGTTCCAGCTCCACCCGTGGGCGGTTGGCCACCGGCGAGCCGATCACCACTTCGCTTTGCCCGGCGAAGCGGCTGACCACCACCGACCAGGCGGCCAGCAAGGTCATGTACAGGGTGGTGCCGTGGCGTTGGCCCAGAGCCTTGAGGGCGCGGGTCAGCTCGGCGTCGATGCGCACCGGCAGGCTGGCCCCGGCGTAGTCCTGCCGGGCCGGCCGTGGGCGCTCGGTGGGCAAGGTGACGCAGGTCGGCGCACCGGCCAGGTGGGCCTGCCAGTAGGCGCGCTGGCGTTGCAGTTCCTCCTCTTGCAGCCATTGGCGTTGCCACAGGGTGTAGTCGCCATACTGGCGCGACAAGGGTGCCAGCGGGTCGGGCAGGCCTTGGCTGAAGGCTTGGTAGAGGCGCGAAAACTCGTCGGTGAGCACGCCCATGGACCAGCCATCCGACACCAGGTGGTGCACGGTCACCAGCAGCACATGGTCATCGCTGCCCAGGCGCAGCAGGCGTGCGCGAATCGGCCATTGGCAGGTCAGGTCGAACGGCTGGCTGGCTTGCTCGGCGCACAGCGTTTGCCAGTCGGCGGCGCCCGGCAAGGTCAGGTCGAGGGTGTCGAGGCTCAGGGCGCGTGGTGGGTCGATCACCTGGCGTGCATGGCCGGCAATGCTGACGAAGCGGGTGCGCAGGCTTTCATGGCGCGCCGCGATGGTGTCCAGCGCGCGCTGCAAGGCGCGGGTGTCCAGGTGGCCTTGCAGACGCAGGCCGGCGGGCATGTTGAAGGCGGCCGTGGCATCGGGGTTCAGTTGCTGGATCAGCCACAGGTTCTGCTGGGCGAACGACAGCGGCAGCGGCTGGCTGCGGTCGGCTTCCAGCAGTGGCCCCAGGCGGCTGTGCCCGGCGCTGGCCAGGGCCGCGGCCAACCCGCGCAGGCGGGGCTGGGCGAACACGGTCGAAAGCGGCACCTCCAGGCCCAGGCGATGACGCACCTGGGCGAGCAGGCGCAGCGCCAGCAACGAGTGGCCACCGAGGCTGAAGAAGTCATCGTCGCGGCCGACCGGCTGCACGCCCAGCAGCTCGCTCCAGATCGCCGCCAGGGTGCTTTCCAGCTCGCCCTGGGGCGCGTTGTAGGCGGTTTGCGCGAAGGCTTCGGGGGCGGGCTCGGGCAGGCGCCGGCGATCGACCTTGCCATTGCTGGTGATCGGCAGCGTCGGCAGCTGTACGAAGGCGCTGGGCAGCATGTAGTCGGGCAGGCGCTCGCTCAGCTGGTTGCGCAGGCTCATGGGGGACAAGGCTTGCTCGGCACTGAAATAGGCGACCAGGCGTGGCTCGCCCTGGCTGCCCGGCAGTACCACGACCACCGATTCGCGCAGCCCCGGCAACTGGTCGAGGCGGCTTTCCACCTCGGTCAGCTCCACCCGGTAGCCGCGAATCTTCACTTGCAGGTCGTTACGCCCCAGGTATTGCAGCTCGCCGTCGGCGGTCCAGCGGGCCAGGTCGCCGGTCTTGTACAGGCGTGCACCGGGGGTGTGGTCGAACGGGTGGTCGATGAAGCGCTCGGTGGTCAGGTCCTGGCGGTTCAAATAGCCCTGGGCCAGGGCCGTGCCGGCCACGTGCAGCTCACCTACGGCGCCTTGCGCCACCCATTGGCCGTGGCCATCGAGCAGGTAGACCTGGGTATTGGCGATCGGCTTGCCGATTACCGGCACGTCCGGCCATTGGTCGGGGTTGGCGGGCAGAGTGTGGGTGCAGACCACGTGGGTTTCGGTCGGCCCGTAGTGGTTGTGCAGGCGGGCCTGGGGGTGTTGCCTGAACAAGGCGCGTATCGCGCCATTGATGCGCAGCGCCTCGCCTGCGACGGCCACGTCACGCAGCAGTGGCAGGTCCACAGGGGCTTCGGACCAGCTGTCGGCCAGCGCCGCCAGGGCGATGTAGGGCAGGAACAGGCGCTCGATGCGCGCCTGGGCCAGCCATTGCGGCAGACTGGCCAGGTCCAGGCGCTGGGCCTCGTCCAGCAGCACCAGGGTGCCGCCACTGCCGAGCGTTGAGAAGATTTCCTGGAACGCCACATCGAAGCCCAGGGCGGCAAATTGCAGGGTGCGAGCCGGCCCTTGCATGGCCTGCTCGGCCTGCCAGGCCAGCAGGTTGCTCAAGGCCAGGTGGCCCATGGCAACGCCCTTGGGCACGCCAGTGGAGCCGGAGGTGTACATCACGTAGGCCAGGTCCTGCGGGCGGGCCTGGCCAAGCTCAGGCGCTTGCGCTGCCGACGTGGGATGGCTGGCCAGGCGTACTTGCATCGCAGTGCACCCTTCAGCGCAGTGCAGCGCCTCGACCCGCTGCGCATCCCACAACAGCAGGCATGGCTGGCAGTCCTCGACGATACCCTGGCGCCGCGCCAGCGGCTGGCTGGGGTCGAGCGGTACGTAGGCGGCGCCGGTCTTCAGCGTGGCCAGCAGCGCCAGTACCATTTCCAGGCTGCGTGGCAAGTGGATGGCCACGCGTTGGCCGGGCCCGGCACCTTGCTCGATCATGTCCCAGGCCAACTGCGTGGCCTGGCGGTCGAGTTCGGCATAGCTCAGGGCGCGGCCGTGCAGCTCTACCGCGATGGCCTGCGGTTGCAGGCGCGCTTGGCGTTCGAACGGCTGGTGCACCCAGCCGGCCTCGGCGTAAGGGGTCGGCGCCGGGTTGAGGGCATGCGCCAGTCGTTCGCGCTCCTGGGCATCGACCAGGGCCAGCTGGGGCAGCGCTTGCCGGTCATCACGGCACAACTGGCGCAGCACATTGGCCAGGTAGCCCCAGTGACGCTGCACGCTGGGCGCATCGAACAGCGCCGTGGCGTAGTTCAGGCCGCCGACGATGCAGCCATTGGCCTCGTACAGCTCAAGCGACAGGTCGAACTGCGCGGTGCTTTGCTCGGCGGCCAGCACCGTCAGGCTCAGGCCGTCCAGGTCGAGGGTGCTGCGCGGGGCGTTCTGCCAGGCGAACAGCACCTGGAACACCGGGCTGTGGGCCAGGGAGCGCGGCGGGTTGAGGGCTTCGACCACGTGTTCGAACGGCACGTCCTGGTGGGCCTGGGCCTGCAAGGCGTGCTCGCGCACCTGGGCCAGCAGTTGGCCCACGTCCTGTTGCTCGTCCACGTCGATGCACAGCGCCTGGGTGTTGACGAAGAAGCCGATCAGCGGCTCGACCTCGCTGCGCGTGCGGTTGGCCACCGGGGTGCCGACCACCACCCGCGCCTGGCCTGCCAGGCGCCCGAGCACCACAGCCCAGGCGGCCAGCAGGGTCATGTACAGCGAGGTGCCGTGGCGTAGGCTCAAGGCTTTGAGGGCGGCGCTGGTGTCGGCGTCGAGGGCCACCGGAAGGCGCGCGCCGGCGAAGTCCTGGCGCGGCGGGCGGGGGCGGTCGGTGGGTAGTTCGAGACGTTCGGGCGCCTGTTGCAGGTGTTGCAGCCAATAGGCCAACTGCGCCTCGCCGCGTGCGCCGGCCAGCCAATCGCGTTGCCAGGCGGCGTAGTCGGCGTACTGGATCGCCAGGGCGGGCAGTGGGTCTGCCTGGCCTTGGCGCAGCGCCTTGTACAGCGCCGACAGTTCGTCGATCAGCACGCCGATCGACCAGCCGTCGGCGATGATGTGGTGCAGCGTCACTTGCAGCACATGGCGCTGTGCGCCTTGGTGTACCAGCAGTACGCGTAGCAGCGGGCCCTCGCTCAGCGAGAAGGGCTGGGCGGCGTTTTCGGCGAGGGTGGCCTGAAGGTCGTCGGCCTTTTCCAGGTGCGAGAAGGCCCAGTGTGCTTGGTTGTGGACGACTTGACGTACTTCGCCATCCGCCTCGATGAAGGTGGTGCGCAACACGCTGTGGCGCTCGACGATGCGCGCCAGGGCCGCTTGCAAGGCCGCCTCATCCAACACGCCATCCAGGCGCAGGGCGCCGCTGATGTGGTAGGCGGCGCTGGCCTGGGCGTCCAGGCGGGCGATGAACCACAGGCGCTGCTGGGCGAACGACAAGGGCCGCTCTGCCTGCTCGGCCAACACAGCGATGGGGGCCAGCGCACTGTGCTCGGCAGTGCCCATCAGCGTGGACAGCTCGGCGACGGTGGGGTGCGCGTACAAGGTCGCCAGCGGCAGTTCCAGGCCTAGGCGCTGGCGCACCCGCGATACCCACTGCACGGCCAGCAACGAATGTCCGCCCAGTTCGAAGAAATGGTCATGGCGCCCGACCTGGGCAACGCCCAGCAGCTCGCGCCAGATCTCGGCCATGCGGGTTTCCTGCTCCCCACGCGGCGCCTCGAAGGCCTGGCTGGCCCAGGCGTCTTCGCCCGGCACTGGCAGGGCAGCGCGGTCGAGCTTGCCGTTGGGCGTCAGCGGCAGGGCCGCCAGGGGCAGCACTTGTGCGGGCACCATGTAGGCCGGCAGGCGCTCGCCCAGGGCTTGGCGCAAGGCGGCAGGCTCCAGCTGCGCGGGAACCACGTAAGCCACCAAGGCCGGTTCCTGGCCGTTGCGCGGCACTGCCAGCACCGCAGCGGCGGTGACCTGGGGCAGGTCGAGCAGGGCCGACTCGATTTCGCCCAATTCGATGCGGAAGCCGCGAATCTTCACCTGGAAGTCGTTGCGCCCCAGGTAGTGCAGGTGGCCGTCGGCGTCCCAGAAACCGAGGTCGCCCGTGCGATACAGGCGGGCGTCGGCTTCGCTGCTGAACGGGTCGGGCAGGAAGCGCTCGCGGGTCAGCTCGGGGCGGCCATGGTAGCCACGCCCCACGCCCGCGCCACCGATGTACAGCTCGCCGACGACACCCACCGGCAGCGGTTGCTGCGCGGCGTCCAGCACGTGGACCTGGGTATTGTCGATAGGGCGGCCGATGTGCGGGGCGAAGCCTTGGGTGCGGTCCATCGAGACCCAGGTGGAGTACACCGTGGTTTCGGTGGGGCCATACAGGTTGTTGAGCTGGCGTACCGCGCTATGGGCGAACAGGCGCTCGGCCAGGTGCTGCGCCAGCGCCTCGCCGGCGAGGTTGACGGTGTGCAGCGTACTTGGCAGGGCCTCGGCGCGCAGCAGGGCGTCGAGGGCCGAGGGCACTGTGTTGACCAGACTTAGCGCGGGGCGCTGTTCGAGCAGGGCCAGGGCATCGTCGACCAGCTCCAGGGTGCCGCCGCAGGACAGCGGCGTGAAGCACTCGAACACCGACAAGTCGAAGTTGATCGAGGTGCTGAACAGGCTGCGGGCGAGGGTTGGCACGCTGAAGCTGCGTACCGCCCAGTCGAGGAAGTTGCGCGCGTTGCGGTGCTCGATCATCACGCCCTTGGGCTGCCCGGTGGAGCCGGAGGTGTAGATCATGTACGCCAAGTGCTGGCCTTGCACGGGGACATCCAGCGGGCTGCTGTCGCCTGAGCGCAGCGCCTCGGCGACATCCAGGCGCTGGCAGCCTTCGGCCAGGGGCAGGCCCAGCGGCGCATCGCCCAGGGTCAGCAGCACCACCGGGGCGCTGTCTTCGAGCATGTAGGCCAGGCGCTGCGCGGGATAGGTGGGGTCCAGCGGCACATAGGCGCCACCCGCCTTGAGCACGCCAAGCAGCGCCACCACCAGTTCCGGGCTGCGCGGCAGGTGAATGCCGACCCGGGCCTCAGGGCCGACCCCCAGCGCTTGCAGACGCCGGGCCAGACGGTTGGCCTGGCCTTCGAGCTGGCCATAGCTGAGCCCCCGGCCCTTGTAGCGCAGCGCTTCGGCCTCGGGGCTCAGGCGCGCCTGGGTTTCGAAGCGTTCGTGCAACAGGGCACGGGCGGCGCGTGGTCGTTGCGTGGCATTGAAGCGTGCCAGGCGCTGGTGTTCGTCTGTTGGCAGCACGTCGAGCGTCTGGGTCAGCCGTTTCGGGTACTTGTCCAGGGCCTCGACCAGGCTGGCCAGGGCCTGGCGCAGGAACGCCAAGACCCGCTGCGCACCCACCGAACCGGCTACTTGGGTGGTCACTGCGAAACCTTGGCCGAGGTCGTCCACCGACACGGTGAAGGGGTAGTTGGTGCGTTCGGCGGTGCTCAGCACCTGCATGCCGTCGATGCTTTGGTGCGGTGTGTCTTCCAGGCTGTAGCGGTAGTTCAGCAGCGCCGAGAACAACGGCGTGCTGGCGGGCACGCCGCTGCAACGCTGGGCCATGGCCAGGGGCGCATGTTCGTGTTCGAGCAGGGCCAGCAGTGCCTGGTGGGTGCGTTGCAGGCTGTCGCTCACCGAGGCTTGGGCATAGCCGATACGTAGCGGCAGGGTGTTGATGAACACGCCCAGCGCCTGCTCGGCGCCTTGTACCCCTTGCAGGCGGCCGAGCAGGACCGTGCCGAAGACGACGTCGGTACGCCCGGTAGCCTTGCCCAGCACCAGGGCCATGGCTAAGTGGAACAGGCTCGCCGCGCTGACCTGGTGGCGTCGCGCAGCCTGGCGCAGCGCGTGTGCCAGCGCAGGCTCCAGAGCAGCCTGGCAGTGCTCCAGCGCGCTGGTGTTCTGCACATCCAGCAGGCCGAACGGTGCGGTGGGTTCCTCGACGTCGGCCAGCATGGCCTGGAAGAACGCCTGCTGGTGGGCGCTGTCCTGGTTGCGTCGGGCATGCCCGACGAAGGTGCGGAACGGGATCGGCGCGGGCAGTTGTGCCTGGCGCCCCTGCTCGATCAGGGCGATTTCCTCGACCAGGCGTTCCAGGGTGGTGTGGTCCAGCACCAGGTGGTGGTGCAGCACTTGCAACAGCCAGCGCTGCTGTTGCGCGTCGAAGGCCTTCACCACGCGAAGCAGCGGTGCCTGGGTGATGTCCAGGCGGCGCTGGCGTGGGTCGGTGTGGGCCAGCAGCTCGGCGAGTGCATCGGGGCCTTTGACGTGCAGGGTTTCGAGCGACAGCGGTGCATGGCGCCATACCACTTGCACGGGTTGCTCCAGGTCTTCCCAGGCCAGGGCGGTGCGCAGGATATCGTGGCGGTCGATGATCTGCTGCAGCGCCTGGCAGAACGCCTGGGCGCGGGCTTCGGCGTCGAAGGCCAGGGTGGTGTACAGCAGGTAGGTGTCGCCTTCGCGCTCCATCAGCGAGTGGAAGAACAGGCCTTCTTGCAGCGGTGCCAGGGGGTAGATGTCCTGCACGTTGGCTGCGCCGCCTTCGACGCGGGCGGTGATGCGGTCGATCTGCGCCTGGGTCAGCGTCACCATGGGCAGCAGCTCGGGCGTGATCTGGGTGCAGCCCAGCGGCAGCGCTGCGCCCACCACCTCGTGTTGCTGTTGCGGGACGGCTTCACGCTGCGCCAACCAAGCGGCCAGCGTGGCGATGGTCGGTGCGCTGAACAGGCTGCGGACATCCATGGCCCAGCCGTGTTCACGCAGCTGCTCCACCAACTGCACGGCCAGCAGCGAATGGCCGCCGAGGCTGAAGAAGTTGTCCAGGCGGCCGACGCGTGGC